>NZ_JAPDCD010000002.1:0-215080 GCF_027705695.1 Aeromonas sp. QDB62
AACTGTTCGACTTCTTATTACTAAGAAATCGTCTTGGTCACTTCACCAGACATTGAAAATCAACAAAATTGTTTGATGTTCGATGCTGTGAGTGCCCACACAGATTGCTTGATTCAAATTGTTAAAGAGCGACGCAACAGTTCGTTGCTGCGGGAGTGGAATTCTACTCAACCGCCTTCTCGAGTCAAGCCTTATTTTCAAAGGCTTTTCGAGGTTATCGACTTGGCTTTCTGCGTTGCCGCTTGCCCTGTCGATGGGGCGCATTATAGGGAGTTGAATCTTTCTGGCAAGGGTAAATTGCATGTTTTTTTGATAAAACCGCACAACCGTTCAAACAACAAACAATGAGAGGGACATTTGAACCGAATCACACATTCCGGAGGTAGATGACAACCAAGTACTCCACCCTTCAACTCATATAAACCATTTCAGATTGTTGACGCGCCAGCCAAAGCTCCTCCATCTCCAGCAAGGTTTGATAGATTTTCTCCGCCTGCTCTGGCCGGCTGAACAGATACCCCTGCCCATAAAGATGGATATCGGTCAGAGATCGCAGCACATCCAGCTGGGCCTGAGTCTCAATTCCTTCACAAACCAGACTCTTGCCCAGCATGGACCCCATCCGGCAGATATTGGCGACCAGCTCGGATGCCTCCATTGAGGTGTCAATGCCCTGTATAAAGGAGCGGTCGATCTTCACCTTACTGACCGGCAGTTTTTGCAGATAACTCAACGATGAATAACCGGTACCAAAATCGTCCAGAGCCAACAGAACACCCTGCTGATTGAGATCCTGCATCAGTTGCAGCGAGTTCTTCACTTCCCGCATGGTGGTATCTTCCGTGACCTCCAGAACCAGACTGCTGGCAGGCAGGTGGTGCTCCATCAATGCCTTGGCTACCAGTTTGAGCAAATTGCGCTGGTACATGCCTGGTGAAATATTGACGCACATCTGCAGATCCACCATACCAAGCTGGTGCCACTGATAGAGCTGCTCGCACGCGGTGTTCAGCACCCAGCTGCCAACCCGTTCGGCAAGCTGGAACTCCTCTGCCACCATGATAACTTCGTTTGGCGGAATAAAACCGAGCTCCGGATGCCGCCAGCGCAGCAATGCCTCGACAGCTTCGCAGCGGCCACTCTCGAGATTGACGATGGGTTGGTAATAGAGCTCCAGGGCATTGTGCTCCAGCGCCATGATCATGTCCGAGGCCAGATGCTTGCGCCGAGCCGTCTCGTTGAGCAGGGAGTTATCGTAAATCACATAGGGAACGTGGGTCTTGCGACTATGAAACAGGGCCTGTTCCGCACGGCTTAACAACTCCTGGGTCTTGTCACTGTCCATCGGATAGAACGCAATGCCGATCCCGACTTCCAGCCGGAAGGGATAGTCGTCATAGACGATATCCTGCTTCAACGCGTGCAGCAGCCGCGCAACCAGCTCCCTGACCTGACGCAGATCACTGCTGCCTCGTTGAATAATGGCAAATTGATCGCCCCCCAAGCGCCCGCTCCACTCGCCCTCCTCACAGAGCACCTTGATCCGTTTGGCAAACTCGCTGAGCAGATGATCACCGGTGTCATAGCCGAACTTGCTGTTGATATCCCTGAAGTCATTGATATCGACCAGCACCAGCCCGAACGGTACTTCCTGAGTGGCATACAGCTCCATCCGCTCCAGCAAGGCAACCCGATTGGACAACCCGGTTAGCGGATCCCGTCTGGCCGCCCTGAAATGACGACGCCCTTCATATATAAGCAGCATGCTGAGCAGCAGCACCGAAATGACCAGACCAGAGACCATCAGCAACAAGGCATTGCGCAGCTGGCCAAAATGGCGATCGTTCTCGGAATAGACGTTGATGTTTTTCTGCATCACAGAAGCGAGGGAGTAGGAGAGTGGCTCTTGCAGCGGGGCTAGGCGCATCATGATCTGCTGATAATCGGGCGCCCCGCTCTGCAACTTGGTGATATCGGGTTCTATTTGGCGAATATTGGTTTCAATCAGCTGCACCAGACGCAAGGTTTTCTGCTTGTCCTGCATGCTTTTGCGCAGCTGACCGCTCAACAGGATTGGCGTTCTACTCCAGAGGATGTCATAGCGCAGCATCAAGGTGTCATGATCAATTCCGCCATAGTGATAGACCTCTACCGCATTGAGGAAACGTCCGAGCTCCAACTGCAACTGCATCAGCGCCCAGGAGACATCGTAGGTGTATTTCTCCATCGCTCTGGTCGCATTCTGGATCTGCATCAGGCAATAGAGCGTGCTCCCGGTAAACGACAGGATGGATACATACAGAATGACGAGCAGTGGCCACGCCCTGGTCTTTCCTTTCACCCCATGCTCCCGTGCTGTTTTTATCAGTGCTGAATGTCTATCAAATCAAGTTGCCAGATCATCATGTCGGTATATTCGGATCGCTTCAATTCCGGATATTGATCAAGAGGCAGCATAAACCAGACCGGCCCCTTGTCACGCACCCGCATGACAGCGCCATTGTCTTCCCATGCAAGGATAGGGTCATATTTAGCGACCTTGTCCCATTCAATACGGATCTGGAAACTGTTCAGCGCCGTCAGCGTAATGGTCTTGCCATCAGCCCCGACCGCAGCCAATACATCCGCCAGTTTGGGGCCTCTGTATTTGTGAGGTTTATCGACCCAGGGATTGCCGGTCACGATCTCATGTTGCGGCAGTGCCTGCAGTTTGGCCAGATCAAACAATACCTTGCCATCAACTTCATCTGTCGACCTGATGTTGCCACCCACTTTCAGGATCACCGGCCCGGTCAGTGCCTCAGCAGCCATAACCGGCATGATCACCAATGAGCACAGTAGCGTCAGCCAACCAAATATCTTCATATCGCCCCCAAATTTGCTGTCTCAACAGACTCAGTTTAGTCAGATATAAAAAAACGGCTCGCCTTGGGCGAGCCGTTTCTCAAACAGAGCAAGGATGATGATTACATCATGCCCATGCCACCCATGCCGCCCATGTCAGGCATGGCAGGGGTATCTTTCTTCGGCAGTTCGGTGACCATGCACTCGGTGGTGATCATCAGACCGGCGATGGAAGAGGCAAACTGCAGGGCAGAGCGGGTTACCTTGGTCGGATCCAGGATACCCATGGCCAGCATGTCGCCATACTGCTCGGTGTAAGCGTTGTAACCGAAGTTGCCTTCGCCGTTTTTCACTGCGTTGGCAATGACGGAAGCCTCTTCACCGGCGTTGATCACGATCTGACGCAGCGGGGCTTCCATGGCGCGCAGGGCAACCTTGATACCGACGTTCTGGTCTTCGTTGTCACCACGCAGGCCAGACAGCTTGGCAGCTACGCGCACCAGCGCAACACCACCACCGGCAACCACACCTTCTTCTACGGCAGCGCGAGTTGCATGCAGAGCATCGTCAACACGGGCTTTCTTCTCTTTCATCTCGACTTCGGTGGCAGCGCCAACCTTGATCACGGCAACACCGCCAGCCAGCTTGGCTACGCGCTCTTGCAGCTTCTCACGGTCGTAATCGGAAGAGGTCTCTTCGATCTGCTGACGGATCTGGGCAACACGGCCTTCGATCACACCGGTATCGCCCACGCCATCGATGATGGTGGTGTTCTCTTTGGTGATAACAATGCGCTTGGCACGACCCAGATCTTCCAGCGTCGCTTTTTCCAGCTCCATGCCAACTTCTTCAGAAATGACGGTACCACCAGTCAGTGCGGCGATATCCTGCAGCATGGCCTTGCGACGGTCACCGAAGCCCGGCGCCTTGACGGCAGCCACTTTCACGATACCGCGCATGGTGTTGACCACCAAAGTCGCCAGCGCTTCGCCTTCAACGTCTTCGGCAACGATCAGCAGCGGCTTGCCAGCTTTGGCAACGCCTTCCAGCACCGGCAGCATTTCGCGGATGTTGGAGACTTTCTTGTCAACCAGCAGGATGAACGGGTCGTCCAGTTCAACGGAACCGGTCTCTTGCTTGTTGATGAAGTAGGGGGACAGGTAGCCACGGTCGAACTGCATACCTTCGACAACAGCCAGCTCGTCTTCCAGACCCTGACCATCTTCAACGGTGATGACGCCATCGCGACCCACTTTGTCCATGGCTTCAGCAATCAGCTTGCCCACTTTCTCGTCGGAGTTGGCGGAGATGGTGCCCACCTGAGCGATGGCATTGCTGTCAGCACACGGCTGGGACAGCGCTTGCAGCTCGGCAACCGCAGCCACAACGGCTTTGTCGATACCGCGCTTCAGATCCATCGGGTTCATACCGGCGGCAACGGCTTTCAGACCTTCGTTGACGATCGCCTGAGCCAGAACAGTTGCAGTAGTGGTACCGTCACCGGCGGCATCGTTGGCCTTGGAAGCCACTTCCTTGACCATCTGGGCGCCCATGTTCTGGAACTTGTCTTCCAGCTCGATTTCGCGCGCAACAGACACACCATCTTTAGTGATGGTCGGGGCGCCGAAGGACTTGTCCAGCACCACGTTGCGGCCTTTCGGGCCCAGAGTCACCTTGACGGCATCAGCCAGGATGTTTACGCCTTCCAGCATCTTGATGCGGGCTTCGTTACCAAACTTAACGTCTTTAGCTGCCATTTTTCTTCAATCCTTAAATCAATTCGGGGAAAAGGAGGATGGATTACTCTTCGACAATCGCCAGGATGTCGGTTTCGGAAAGAATCAGGACGTCCTGACCATCCAGCTTCTCGGTCTTAACACCGTAGCCTTCGTTGAAGATAACCTTGTCACCAACCTTCACGGCCAGCGCTTTGACTTCGCCATTATCCAGGATGCGACCAGTCCCCACGGCAAGCACTTCACCACGGGTGGACTTCTGGGCCGCAGTACCAGTCAAGACGATACCGCCGGCAGATTTGGCTTCAGCTTCGATGCGCTTGATGATGACGCGGTCGTGCAGTGGACGAATTTTCATCGATAACTCTCCCAAAATGAGTCTCATTGTTGCTTTGAGGAATGGCCGTTCCAGGCCAAATTAGATATGTCCCTGATGTGGGGCAGAGTTGCTAACCCTTCAAGGGCAAATACAAAAAAAATTTTTTCACGTACTATGAATATCTTCGATGGTTCACCCATGTCCGCACCATGGTGCAAGGTCGGTTCACCCCGCCCGTTTTTCATGCCAGAACCTTCAAAGCCAGCTGTAGAGACGAGCCCTTGACCCGCACCAACCCCATGCTGACAGCCCCTATTCCGGTCGTATTGCGCCAGATGACGGGCCCCATGATCTTCGGCATCATCGCCATTCTGGCCTTCAATCTGGTCGACACCTTTTTTATCGGCATGCTGGGCACCCAGGCACTGGCCGCCATCAGCTTTACCTTTCCGGTCACCTTTGTGGTCACCTCACTGGCGATGGGATTGGGCGCCGGATTGTCAGCGGTGATCGGTCACACCCTGGGACAGGGCAAACACGATGAGGCGGCCCACCTCACCACCGACAGCCTGTTTCTGGCGGTGATCATGGTGGCCATGCTCTCCACGGGCGGCGCCCTCACCATCACACCGCTGTTTACCCTGCTGGGCGCCAGTGCCGAGCTGATCTCCCTCATCCATGACTACATGCTGATCTGGTATCTCACCGTCCCCATGCTGGTACTACCCATGGTGGGAAATGCCGCCATCCGGGCGACCGGCGATACCAAAACCCCCAGTCTGGTGATGGCGGTGGCCGGGCTGGTCAACGGAGTGCTGGATCCTCTGTTGATCTTCGGCATCGGTCCCTTTCCCGAATGGGGGATCCGCGGGGCCGCCATCGCGACCTCTATCTCCTGGTTGATGGCGATGCTGGTCAGCCTCTATATCCTGCGCCATCGGGAAGGTTTGCTGTTATGGCGCCTCTCGCCGCGAGCGCGGTTGCTATATCACTGGCGATCCCTGCTCCATGTCGCCGTTCCCGCCTCTTTTACCAATATGCTCAACCCCCTGGCCAACGCGGTGCTGATGACAATTTTTGCGGGCCTGGGCACCGAGGTGGTGGCCGCTTACGGCGCCGCATCGCGGGTCGAGGCGCTGCTGCTGATCGTGATGATGGCGCTCGCCTCCGTGCTGGCCCCTTTCATCTCGCAAAACTGCGGCGCCGGCAATCCGGCCCGCGCCAAGGCAGCACTGCAAAGCTGCATGCGTTTCGCCTTGCTATTCCAGCTCGCCATCTATGGCCTGACCTGGCTGCTCGCACCGCTGATCGCCAATCTGTTTAGCGATCATCCGCAGGTCATTCGCCTGATTATTCTCTATCTGCATCTGGTGCCGATCGGTTATGGCTTTCAGGGCATGGTGATGCTGCTGGCCTCGGCGCTCAATGGCGTGCGGGCATCCAGTATCTCGTTCTTGTTCAACGGATTACGACTGTTTGGTTTTCTGTTGCCAGGAGCCTGGCTGGGGGCAAAGCTGGGGGGAGAACAGGGGATCTATCTGGGAATACTGCTGGCCAATCTGGCGGCGGGCTCCCTCGCGTGGTGGTATGCCCGACACCGCTTCGAGGCGCTGTGCCATCAGGGCAAACCCTGATCAGTCACTCGCCTCGGGTTTTCGCCTCGTCGATTACTCTTTACGCTCACTCTTTGCGCTCAAATTCGCCTTCGATGGTGGTACCGCCCTGCTTGGTGTGACCCAGATGATCATCGGACGGCGCATTGCCAAACGGCGATGGTGTTCCCTGCTGGAAACCACCCATCTGCATCCGGAACTGGCTGCTGCCGATCAGCTTGTCGGCCAGTTTGTTGCGCAGCCAGGGTTGCAGCAACAGCACACCGAAAATGTCGGTCACGAAACCCGGGATAATCAGCAGCAAACCAGCCAACGCCAGCATCATGCCACCCATCACCTCGCGGCCCGGCATCTCGCCCATCTGCATCTTTTGCTGGGCACTGAACAGGGTCTTGATCCCTTCACTGCGCACCAGCGAAGAGCCCAATACCGCGGTCAGTATGAGCAAGCCGACTGTCGGCAGCGCCCCAATCACTGAGCCGACCTCGATCATCACGGTGAGCTCCAGTACCACCAGACCCACCAACAACAGAAACAACTTGCCCATATCCACTCCAGCACCGGTAAATTGAGAAAAAGTGGTGCCCTTCACAAGGCGGCCCATGCGCGATGCGTTCATCGCATCATCACCACTTTTACCCTGAATAAGTGGGGTCTTCCCTGCCCTTTTCAAGCCTCTCAAATGACACCTACGTCAGCAACCATCTAAAAAACCGGCAAAAATTCACAAAAATTTATAATAATCATCATGATAAAAGCGTCATAACATATGTGTACTTTCCTCAAAGTAATTTGAAAATGTCTCAAATTTAGTGATCCACCTCTAATAACCGATACCTCAATTGGAGTAGTATATTGATTAGTTTTTCGGGAGGTCATTCTCCCTACCGCCCCACTCGATGTGTGGTGCTTCAGGATGAGCTGTGCGCAAGGAACTCGCGACCACTCGGTGAGGATTTTTCCATTTATCTGATTTCTGAGGCATTACAATGAGCGACATCAAGAACGTCCGCATTGAAGAAGACCTGCTGGGCACCAAAGAAGTTTCCAATGATCTCTACTACGGTGTGCACACCCTGCGCGCTGTCGAGAACTTCAAGATCAGCTCTCAGAAGATTTCTGACGTTCCGGAATTCGTCCGCGGTATGGTTCTGACCAAGAAAGCCGCTGCGCTGGCAAACGGTGAACTGGGTACCATCCGTCCTGAAATTGCTGACAAGATCGTAGAAGCCTGCGACCTGATGCTGAACACCGGCAAATGCTTCGACCAGTTCCCGGTCGACGTTTACCAGGGTGGTGCCGGCACCTCCGTCAACATGAACACCAACGAAGTACTGGCCAACATCGCCCTGGAAATCATGGGTCTGGAGAAGGGCCGTTACGACGTCATCAACCCGAACGACCACGTCAACAAGTGCCAGTCCACCAACGATGCCTACCCGACCGGTTTCCGCGTAGCGGTAGTCAACAGCACCGATGTGACCCTGCACGCGCTGGAGCACCTGATCGCGGCATTCGATGTCAAGGCTGAAGAGTTCAAAAACATCCTGAAGATGGGCCGTACCCAGCTGCAAGATGCGGTTCCGATGACCCTGGGTCAGGAGTTCCACGCGTTCGCCGTCACCCTGCGTGAAGAGATCAAGTCCATCAAGCGTTGCCAGGAGCTGCTGCTGGAAGTGAACTTGGGCGCTACCGCTATCGGTACCGGCCTGAACACTCCGCCCGAGTACTCCGAGCTGGCCATCAAGCGTCTGGCCGAGATCACCGGTCGTGCCTATGTGCCGGCAGAAGACCTGATCGAAGCGACCTCCGACTGTGGCGCCTACGTCATGCTGCACGGCGCCATCAAGCGTCTGGCCATGAAAATGTCCAAGATCTGTAATGACCTGCGTCTGCTCTCCTCCGGCCCGCGCACTGCACTGAAAGAGATCAACCTGCCGGAAATGCAGGCGGGTTCCTCCATCATGCCAGCCAAGGTCAACCCGGTTATCCCGGAAGTGGTCAACCAGTCCTGCTTCAAGGTATTCGGTAACGACATCACCATTACCTTCGCCGCCGAAGCCGGTCAGCTGCAGCTGAACGTCATGGAGCCGGTGATTGGTCAGGCGATGTTCGAATCCCTGAGCCTGATGGAAAAAGCCTGTATCTCCCTGCGCGAGAAGTGCGTGGAAGGTATCACCGCCAACCCGGAAATCTGCATGAACCACGTGCTGAACTCCATCGGTATCGTGACCTACCTGAACCCCTTCATCGGCCACCACGAAGGTGACATCGTCGGCAAGATCTGTGCCCAGACCGGCAAGAACGTCCGCGAAGTCGTTCTGGAGCGCGGCCTGCTGAGCGCCGAGCAACTGGACGAAATTCTCTCCATCGAGAACCTGATGAACCCGCAATACAAAGCCAAGCGTTTCACCCGCGAAGCTGCCGTATAAGCGAGTATGGGCCGGGATCTTCCCGGCCCATAAAGTCAGTTCCCGATTGGTCTTTATCCCCAGCCCGATCGGGAATTGGCTTTTTGCCAAATAAAAACCAAAAAACTAAAAAATGGAGTTATCGCTATGATTGGAATCGAGTTACTTGTCGTGCTCGCCGCTATCTATCTGGGGGCCCGGATAGGCAGCATCGGCATCGGCTTTGCCGGTGGTCTGGGGGTACTGGTACTGACGTGGGGTCTGGGCATGCCCATCCCGAGCGACCAATTGGTCACCTACATCCCCTGGGATGTAATCATGATCATCGCGTCCGTCATCTGCGCCATCGCCTGTATGCAACTGGCTGGCGGGATGGACTACCTGGTCTCTCTGGCAGAGAAAGCGCTGCGCAAGAACCCCAAATACATCACCTTCGCCGCCCCGGTCGTCACCTATCTGATGACCATGCTGGCCGGTACCGGTCATACCGCCTTCTCCACCCTGCCGGTGATCGCTGAAGTGGCCAAAGAGCAAGGGATCCGCCCATCCCGTCCTCTCTCCATCGCGGTTGTCGCCTCCCAGATCGCCATCACAGCCTCCCCGATCTCTGCCGCTGTGGTTGCCTTCTCCGGCATGCTGGAGCCGTTCGGTGTTGACTACCTGACCCTGCTGGCCATCTGCATCCCCTCTACCTTCCTGGCCTGTATCCTGGGCGCCTTCATTGCCAACATGATGGGCAAGCCGCTGGATCAGGACGAAGTCTATCTGGAGCGTAAAGCCAAGGGCCTGATCAAACTGCGTGGCACTACCAAGCTTGAGCTGAAGCCTTACGCCAAGGTTTCTGTCTGGATCTTCATCGCTGCCATCGTTGCTGTCATGGCCTATGCCACTGCCATCTCCGGTAAAGTGGGCCTGATCGCCAACCCGCCGATCCCCCGTGACGGCGCCATCATGGGCATTATGCTGGCCGCTGCCACCATCATGACTCTGGTGTGCAAACTGGACGCCACTCAAGTCACCAACATGCCGACCTTCAAGTCAGGTATGTCCGCCTGTATCTGTGTGCTGGGTGTCGCCTGGCTGGGTAACGTCTTCGTAAAAGGCAACATGGACACCATCCAGCTGATCGCTGGCGACCTGCTGAACCAGTACTCCTGGCTGCTGGCCGTGGTGCTGTTCTTCGCTGCCATGCTGCTCTATTCACAAGGCGCCACCACCAAAGCCCTGATGCCTGCCGCACTGGCACTGGGTGTCAGCCCGCTGACTGCGATTGCCTCCTTCGCAGCCGTAAGCGCCCTGTTCGTACTGCCGACCTACCCGACCCTGCTGGCCGCGGTAGAGATGGACGACACCGGCTCCACCCGTATCGGTAAAGCGGTGTTCAACCACCCCTTCTTCGTACCGGGCACCGCCACCATCGCCATCGCCGTGGCGCTGGGCTTCTTCTTCGGCGGCATCCTGCTGTAATCCCATCGACTGCCGATAGCCAAACAAAAATCCCCGCCAACTGGCGGGGATTTTTTTATCTCTTTACTGTGTGCTTTGCTGTCTGCCAGCAACAGACCCGACGTCTTATCCGGATGGCTCAACCACGGCGACAGCAGCCAGCGCAACAGCGTGCCAGCGGCGCTATAACCGCCGCTGCCGAATTGCAGGAGCAGTAGGCCACCCTGATACTCACCACCACGCCAGAAGGCGGGATCCTGCGGATCAGACCGGATCCAGAGTATCCAGCGGCCAGCGCGGTACGGCCTTGACCGCCAGCGGCTCGAACACGCCCGCCTTCAGGCGCTGCATACCGGCATAGGCGATCATGGCGCCGTTATCGGTGCAATATTCGGTGCGCGGATAGAACACCTCACCCTTGAGGCTCTCCATCAGCTCGGCCAGCTGGGCACGCAAATGACGGTTGGCACTGACGCCACCGGCGACCACCAGACGCGTGAGACCGGTCTCTTTCAGCGCACGGCGGCACTTGATGGCCAGGGTATCAACCACCGCATCTTCAAACGCCCGGGCGATATCGGCACGGGTCTGCTCATCATCACCGTTGGCGGCGATGGTGTTGGCGGCAAAGGTCTTGAGACCGGAAAAGCTCATGTCGAGTCCCGGTCGATCAGTCATCGGACGGGGGAAGTGGAAACGCCCGGTGGTGCCCTTCTCGGCCAGGCGGGAAAGCAGCGGGCCGCCCGGGTAGTCCAGCCCCATCAGCTTGGCGGTCTTGTCGAACGCCTCGCCAGCGGCATCATCGATGGATTCCCCCAGCAGCTGATAGCTGCCGATACCGTCAACCCGCACCAGCATGGAGTGACCACCGGAGACCAGCAGCGCCACGAAGGGGAACTCGGGGGCCTTCTCCTCCAGCATGGGGGCCAGCAGGTGGCCTTCCATATGATGGACGGCGATGGCCGGCTTGTTCCATGCCATCGCCAGCGAACGGCCAATAGTGGCCCCCACCAGAATGGCGCCAACCAGACCCGGACCCGCGGTATACGCGATGCCGTCGATGTCATCTTTGCCCAGTCCCGCCTCTTGCAATGCGGCCTGGATCAACGGGATCGTCTTGCGAACATGATCCCGGCTGGCGAGCTCGGGGACGACGCCACCGTAGTCCGCATGCAGCTTGACCTGGCTGTATAACTGATGGGAAAGGATCCCTTTTTGATCGTCGAAGATCGCGATCCCGGTTTCGTCACAGGATGTCTCTATGCCCAATACACGCATTGCTAAAAAATTTCACTGCTAAAATGAGACGGCTATGGTAACCTTCGCGGGTTTTTTAAACCAGAGCGATCTCTGCGGGTTTACTTTCATTCCCTGTCCAGAGTATAATTTCGCACCATTTTAAGACATGCTGATCGATTGAAGGTCAGCTAACAATTTATCACTGAGGTGAAAGGCACATGCCAGTAATCAAAGTCCGTGAAAATGAGCCGTTTGACGTTGCTCTGCGTCGTTTCAAGCGTTCTTGCGAAAAAGCCGGTATCCTGTCCGAAGTTCGTAGCCGTGAGTTCTACGAGAAGCCGACTACCATTCGTAAGCGCGCCAAAGCGTCTGCTGTTAAGCGTCACGCCAAGAAGCTGTCTCGCGAAAACGCACGTCGTATCCGCCTGTACTAATCGGGAGATATTGCCGTGTCTCTGAAGGATCAACTCAAGGATCAACAAAAACTCGCCATGCTTGCCAAAGATAAGGCACGTCTGGGAGCGATCCGCCTGTTGATGGCAGAAATCAAGCAACGTGAAGTCGATACCCGTATCGAGCTGAATGATGAGGATATCCTCGCTGTCGTGACCAAAATGGTCAAACAGCGCCGCGATTCCATCAGCCAATTTGAAGCTGCCGGTCGCCAGGATCTCGCCGACAAAGAGTCCGCCGAGATCGTTGTGTTGCAGGAATTCCTGCCGCAACAGCTGACTGCAGATGAAATTGCCGCTCTGATCGAGCAAGCCATCACTGAAAGTGGTGCTGCCGTCATGGCTGATATGGGCAAGGTCATGGCTGTCTTGAAGCCGAAAATTCAGGGGCGTGCCGATGTCGGCGCCGTCAGTGCTCAGGTGAAAACCCGCTTGGCGTAACAGGCAACTCTCTTGTTTGGTCGAAGAAGCCGTGCTTCCCTTGGAATGCGCGGCTTTTTTATTTTCTCCGCAATGAAACAGGACGGTTATGGCAGGCAGGATCCCCCAATCCTTTATCGACGATCTGCTCGTACGCACAGACATAGTCGAGCTGATCGACTCGCGAGTGCGGCTGAAAAAAGCCGGTAAGAACTACCAGGCTTGCTGCCCTTTTCATAACGAAAAAAGCCCCTCTTTTACCGTCAGCCAGGAGAAGCAGTTCTACCACTGTTTCGGTTGTGGCGCCCACGGCAACGCCATCGGCTTTGTCATGGAGTACGACGGTCTCGAATTTCCCGATGCCATCGAAGAGCTCGCCAGCATGCAAGGCATGCAGGTGCCTCGCGAACAGAGCATTGGCGGCTCGGCCAATAGCCAGCCCGCCGTCAGCAAGGATCTGTTCGAGCTGATGAACCAGATTGCCCGCTTCTACGAGAGCAATCTCAAGAATGCTCCCCATGCGGTGGAGTACCTCAAAGGGCGCGGTCTGACCGGTGAAGTGGTCAAACGATTCAATATCGGCTATGCCCCCAGTGACTGGGATCAGGTGCGCCGCCGCTTTGGTGCCAGCCGGGATCACGAGCAGTTGCTCATCTCGGGTGGCATGCTGATCACCCGTGACAATGGCCCGGGTAGTTATGATCGTTTCCGCGATCGCATCATGTTCCCGATCCGCGACAAGCGGGGCCGAGTCATCGGTTTCGGTGGCCGGGTGCTGGGTGATGGCACCCCCAAGTATCTGAACTCGCCGGAGACCCCCATCTTCCATAAAGGGCGGGAGCTGTTCGGTCTCTACGAAGTGAAACAGGCACACAAGGATCCGCGTCGGATCCTTGTAGTGGAAGGCTACATGGATGTGGTGGCACTCGGTCAGTACGACATCGACTATGCGGTGGCGGCGCTGGGTACTGCGACAACCAGCGACCATATCCACACCCTGTTTCGCACCACCGCCGAGGTGGTCTGCTGCTACGACGGTGATAACGCCGGTCGTGAAGCCGCCTGGCGGGCGCTGGATAATGCCCTCTCCCATCTGCAGGATGGCCGCGAGCTGAAGTTCGTGTTCCTGCCCGATGGCGAAGATCCCGACTCGCTGGTACGCCAGATCGGCAAGGAGGGCTTCGAAGCCCTGCTCGATGAAGCCCAACCGTTCGCCGACTTCATGTTCGAGCGTCTCGGTCGCGATGCGGCACTCTCCGGTGAGGCAGGCAAGTTCGAAGTGGCCAACAAGGCGGCCGAGCTTATTCGCCGCGTACCGGAAGGGTTTACCCGCGAAGGATTGATCACCCGTCTCTCCAGCATGATGCGCTGGGGCGAGAACAAGCAGCGCATCGCCGAACTGTTTGCCCGCAACAGTCAGCCTAAGGCCGAGGTCAACAAACCCAAGGCAGCCAAGCTGACGCCACTACGGCGTGCGCTGGCACTGATGGTGCAATATCCGGCGGTAACGGCCGAACTTCCCCCTATGCCGGAATTGGCCGGACTGCGCGTACAGGGCATCAAGTTCCTGCTGCAGCTGCACCAGCAGATCCTGGCCCAGCCCGGTATCACCACCGGTATCCTGCTGGAACACTGGCGTGGAACCAAGGAGGGAGAGATCCTCGCTCAGCTGGCGATGCACGACCTCTTTGAAGAGGTCAGGCTCGACCAGGAACCGGATATTCTGGGAGAATTGCAGGATACCTTTGTCGGTTTCATCAACCTTTTCCTGAAGCAACGGATCGAAGAATTGCAGGCCAAAGTGGCTCAGGAAGGACTAAGCTCCGAAGAAACCCAAGAGCTGATGATGCTGATAAGAGAGGTGCAAATTGAGAAAAGAAATGAGAGTGGGGCTTGATATTTGAGTGATTAGTCCCAATATGGATAGCGTTGCCCGAATCGACGGGATGAAAAGCAAAAATTTTATAACCGCCTGGCCCCGACAATACTGCGGGCAGGGGTTTCTCATGACCGACGCCGCAACCAGACATAGCATGTCTGGCGGTTTTCTATTAGAATTGGCTATTTGCGCAGCAGCGCACTGTACGCGCAACCTAGCAACACCAACCGGATGAGTTCTATGGAGCAAACCCCGCAGTCTCAGCTTAAACTCCTCGTTGCCAAAGGTAAAGAACAGGGCTACCTGACCTATGCCGAGGTGAACGATCACCTCCCGCAAGACATTGTCGATTCAGACCAGATCGAAGACATCATTCAGATGATCAACGATATGGGCATTCAAGTGGTTGAAAACGCTCCGGATGCCGATGACCTTATCATGGCTGAAGGTGGTACCGCCGATGAGGACGCTGCCGAAGCAGCGGCCCAGGCCCTGGCATCTGTTGAATCTGAGATTGGTCGCACGACCGATCCCGTCCGCATGTACATGCGGGAAATGGGTACCGTCGAACTGCTGACCCGTGAAGGCGAAATCGACATCGCCAAGCGGATCGAAGACGGTATCAACCAGGTACAAAGCTCCGTAGCCGAGTACCCTGAAGCAATTACTTACCTGCTCGAACAGTACGACAAGTACGAAGCCGAGCAGCTGCGTCTCTCTGACATCATCTCTGGCTTTATTGATCCGAACGAAACTGAAGACATGGCACCTACCGCCACGCACATCGGTTCCGAACTCGGCGAAGACGATCTGGCCGACGAAGATGAAGAAGACGAAGAAGACGAAGACGAAGATGGTGACAGCTCTGACGACGACGGTGACGGTGGTCCGGATCCGGAAGTCGCTCGCGAGAAGTTTGGCGAACTGCGTGCCCAGTATGAAGTGACCCGCCTCTCCATTCAGAAGAATGGTCGCGCGCACGAAGATACACAGGCTGCCATCGCCCAGCTGGCCGATGTATTCCGTCAATTCCGCCTGATGCCCAAGCAGTTCGATCGCCTGGTCAACAACATGCGCGAGATGATGGAGCGCGTCCGCGTGCAGGAACGCATCATCATGAAGCTCTGCGTTGAGCAGGCCAAGATGCCGAAGAAAACCTTCGTCGCGGCCTTCACCAACAACGAGTGTGAAACTGCCTGGTTTGAATACCAGAAGCAGGCTGGCAAAGCCTGGTCTCCCCGTCTGGTTGAAATGGACGAGGATATTCAGCGCGCCATCGGCAAACTGCAGCAGATTGAAGAAGAGACCGGTCTGTCGATTGCCCAGATCAAGGATATCAACCGTCGCATGAGCATCGGTGAGGCCAAAGCCCGCCGTGCGAAGAAAGAGATGGTTGAGGCCAACTTGCGTCTGGTTATCTCTATCGCCAAGAAGTACACCAACCGTGGTCTGCAGTTCCTGGATCTGATCCAGGAGGGCAACATCGGTCTGATGAAGGCGGTAGACAAGTTTGAATACCGTCGTGGCTACAAGTTCTCGACCTATGCAACCTGGTGGATCCGTCAGGCCATTACCCGCTCCATCGCGGATCAGGCCCGTACCATCCGTATCCCGGTACACATGATCGAGACCATCAACAAGCTCAACCGTATCTCCCGTCAGATGCTGCAGGAGATGGGTCGTGAACCGAACCCGGAAGAGCTGGCCATGCGCATGGGCATGCCGGAAGACAAGATCCGCAAGGTACTGAAAATCGCCAAAGAGCCTATCTCCATGGAGACGCCCATCGGTGATGATGAAGATTCCCACTTGGGCGACTTTATCGAAGATACCACCCTGGCTCTGCCAGCGGATGCGGCGACCAGCGAAAGCCTGCGCAACGCCACCCGCGAAGTGCTGGCTGGCCTGACCGCCCGCGAGGCCAAGGTGCTGCGGATGCGTTTCGGTATCGACATGAACACTGACCACACCCTCGAGGAAGTGGGCAAGCAGTTCGACGTTACCCGTGAGCGTATTCGTCAGATCGAAGCCAAGGCACTGCGCAAACTGCGCCACCCGAGCCGCTCGGAAGTGCTGCGCAGCTTCCTGGACGAATAGTCCTGACCCTGTGTCAAACTGCTCTGCCAAAGCCCCGCCATGCGGGGCTTTGTTTTGTCTGGCATTTCCCCTTGCGACCCGCTTTGCCCCCTCTATCAAGCTGGACAATTAGTCGCCAAGTGGTTGATATGCCTATAGACTGCCCTTTCCTCTTCCCCTATAATCCACGCCGCTAAACGCACAATTTGGCCCCTTAGCTCAGTTGGTCAGAGCAGTCGACTCATAATCGATTGGTCGCCCGTTCAAGTCGGGCAGGGGCCACCACATTCCGCAAGGCGTAGCAGGTTAGTAACCGCTACGCCTTTTGCTTGTCTGGCGTTTTTGGGTGCTGTAATGGGTGCTTTTAAGGTGAAGCTAGCTTCCCCAAGGGTCGCGCCAAAGCAAAAGTCATGCCAACCAGGCAAAATAATTTGTAAGAAGGCGGAACTTCTCAAAACTAAGGGTGAACCTAATAAAACCTGAGGTTCAACTTACAGGTGTACGCTGGGTTTTCGGATATCACTAGGCCAGCAATCGGGCCGTGGTCGATATGCCGGAATGCGCGCTCACGGAAAGCCAATGGGACAGCACACCTCTGGACTATCCACATGGCTCGCCAGAGAAAGGAATGGTGCTTGATAAACTTGGCTGCGGTCGATTGCTTAAACCCCGAAAACACACAAAACACACAAATTCGATTCAAAGCCAGTAACGGCGCTGGTTTCGGGTTGTGTGCCAAAAAAACAAAACACACAAAACACACAAATTCGATGGGTTGCCTGTCGGTTTTTGTGCCTTTTGTGTTTTCTTGTGTATCGACACACAATCGCAAAGCCTTGTCATGCTTGGGTTTCGTGCTTTTTTTGTGTCTTTTGTGTGTTTTCGGGTTTCTGGAAACGAAAAAGGGGGGCATCAAGCCCCCCTTGTATCAACTGGCATTCAAACATTCAAACTAGCCTAATAATCCTGCGCCTAGTTAACCCCACCTCTATCGATGCAACCCCAGCGGCTACCAGCTTATCCATGGTCACTGCAATCTGTCTGGTGCTCCTGCCCTTGAATACAGTTTTCGATCTCAGGCTGTTCTTGGCTTGCTCGATATCCTTACCCTGAGGGAACTTCTCTAGGTAGTCGACAACAGCATCAGCTTCGGCACCAAACCCGATGATCCGCTTGTTTACCAGTGCCATCCTGTAGCGTTCCAGCAACTCACGGCATAGGGCTAGCGCGATCTCGAAATCGACACCCCCAATGTTTGGCGGTACTGGTCTGCCTTCGCAAAGGTTACGGGTAACATGCAGGATTGAGGCAACCTTCATCACCTGCATGTCAAACTTACCAGCGGCCCCTCGTACAGCATCATTCCCGAATCGGCCATCGTCCCCCAGTTCCGCCTCGATCTCCTGCTTTGCCTTTTGCATCTGCACATGCAAGGAGGCAGGAATTGCCAGCGGCGTTAACCTATCGAGTGACGGCCTAAAGGGTATCAACCTGATGATCTCATCACACAGGCGGGCGTAAGGCTCACTGTCCGGACTGCGGTGTGGCTTCAAGTGGTCACGCTTACCAAGGTTATGATCATCACTCAGCCACAGAAACCGCTCGGCCAGACCTGTCCCGTCGCTTGCCCGCATAATCGCCTCAATGCTTCCAGGCTGCGCAAAGCAAACTATCGATCCGTGAACCTCTCCATCGAATCCGCGCCGTGTTGCTCGAACCGATACATAAGAGCCACCATCAAACCCCTTCAAAGCTGCATCCATATTTGGGGCGGCACCTTTGCCATAGCTCAGGCCAAAGACGCTATTCAATAGCCCACGTTCATCACTGGCGAGCATGAAAAAGCCATCGTTAGGGCTGATTGCGTCCTTCTCCAATGCCTCCGGTGTTGCGTTGCTAATCCAACCCCTTACAGGCCGTGACATTCCCTGCACCTGTTCCTGTAGCGCCCCCTTTACCGCTGGATCTTCTGCGACGTCAATCTGAGCCTCTAGGGCATCAAGCGCCTTGTTTCTATCTTCATTCATCCGACGAAGAGCAGATCTAAACGGCCTTTGGAATGCAGACATCACTCCAGATTTGCCCGCGGCTGGGGGTTGCTCAGCGGTGACATACAGCCCAAGTGGTAAATCTGCATTCCATGGCGTCTTTATACAGTAGGTAGAGCCAACAACAGCAGACGTTAGACCCAAGCCGATCATAAATGTCGAATCACGGCTGATCTGGATAGAATCGGCAACCTCGCGGACGTAGGTGGCCAGGGGGTGATCTCCTGCTATGTTGAGCAATGAAATGGGCTCGGCGTACACCTCAGACTTGGTTGGCACCTCGCTCTGTCCAACAGCCAGTGGTTCCGGCACGTAGGCGCGATCAAGGATCGGATTCATCGCGTTCATGCTGCCACCCCCTGCGCTACTGCTTGGTGATAGTCGTTCCAATCACCGCCGCTAGGCGGATAACTCACAAGGCCGCCCACAGCTTGCGCTGCCTCCTCCGCATCTCGCTCGGCTCCAACATCACCACAGATCACAATCTGCGCCTTGGGGCAGTTGTAGCGGGCAATTAACGCCGCATCGGCCAGACCAGCCTTGGACATTCCACAGAACACAGGCCAGCCAGTGAGCGCACGGACGGACAAGCCGGTGGCGTAGCCTTCAACCACTCCGCAATGCGCTGCATTCTCTGGCAAGCCATCAAACGGTTCGATATATGCGGCGCTGCCTATCTTCTGCCCACCCGCAAGGGCCCTCTTGTTGTCGATGATTTTGTTATCGATGATTTCAGCGCAAGTCGTCACACCGTCAATATTAAACAGCACAACCAAGAGCGAACCCGCCTTGTGGTGGTCGTAATCACGGGCCAGCACGTCAACGACAAAGCCTGAGAACCCCTTGCGGGCCAGATATGGAACTTGCTCGGCCATGCAGGGGACGGCCTCAACCTCCATGCGCTGCGCTAGGGCTGCTGCCGCATCCCTCTGGCGAGCTTCCATTTGCTGTTGCTCCCCGACGGCTTTGGCGGCCTTCTGGCGCTGTTTCTCGATGCGGGCATGGTCTGCGGCGCTCATAGGGCCAGAAAGTCCAAGGTATCTAGCCAGGGAATGCAGCGCCTCGCTCATGCTTTGCCCTGTCGCCCGCTTATACAAATCCAGCCCATCACCAGCACCGCATTGGTTGCAGATGAATGTGCCGCGCCCTTCCTTGTCATCGAAACGGAAGCGGTCTTTACCAGCCATGCAGATAGGACACGCGCCATGATGGCGCCCCGAAGGTAGGCTGATCCCATTAGCTGTTAGAACGTCACGCCATTGGCCCTGTGCTGCTGCGGTCACTGCGGCGGCGTTGATGTTGTGATCCATCATTTGCAACCCCCTACGCTACGGGCACCGATAACGCGAAGAGCGTGCAGCTTGCGAAGAAAAAGCCCCTCTCTGGGGATCTTCACTTCTACAGCTTCGGGCAGTGCAGGCAACCCTGCGGGCGCTGGATACTCCGCAAGAGTGGCGGCTATCTCTCGGCGGGCTGACGCAACTTCATAGCCAATCTGCGTAACCTGTTCTGAAATGTTATTGAGAGTTACCAGCCAGTGAATGCTCTGGGCTTGGCGCTGGGCGTAGTTGACACTGCCCTGATTTCTGTTAATATCGTTCATATAAACATTACCTTTTGGTTTTGACAGGTCTCTTGTCGGATACCCTGTCGAGATTGAAAAAAAGCTATAGAATCCCTGCATATGCGGGGATTTTTTTTGCAACTCACTGGCCAGCTCTACGGCTAATAAAATCCACGACATCGGAATGTCTGAATCGAATGCTGTTTGGCCCGATCTTGATCGCGGGGGGGAATTGCAACGACTCGTTCTTCATCCAGCGATAGATGGTCGGACGTGAGATATTGAGCAGTGTGCACGTGGTTGCGATGGTAATTAAGGATTGTGCTGGAGTGGTCATAAGACCCCCTGTCGTTATTGCGGCGGGGATCGCCGCGTCTCAGGGGTATATTCGCTTATGGTGATAGAGTGATTCACCCTACTAAAAAGTTATGGGTTCCAATCGGATATACACCAGTTCTGACAAATCAAACTTTGGCCCTTTCGTCTTTTGTGTGGGTGCCCTGTAGCATATTTCCTCAAGATCCCTTGCCAATAATATTGCGGCGATATTCAGGGCATCAGGCAGCCAAACGGGGTTGAGCATCAATTCCGTAGACGTAGGGACGCAGCCAAAACAGTCAATACACGCCATGATAAGCCCCTCAGCTAGATAGGTGGTGGGTCTGTATCGTTTAACCTTTCTCCTAATCGTATCGAGTCGGCCTTTTTGGTCTTGTTTCGTACCCAAAGGATGCCCATACACATTTCCTAGAACTGACATAATGTTGTCATAGCCACGCTCTCGGTTCTTTCGCCAAGCCAGCTTGCAGTGCCCAGCAAAAACAGCATCGTGGAGATCGTTCTCTATTTTCTCTAATGACTTTTCAAGTACATGGCGGCCTTGCATTCCATTTGTGGCAAGCCCTAAGTACTCAGCAACTCTTGGCGTATCTTGTCGAAGAATGTCGATATTCTTTCCAAACCTAGCCAATGCCTGCTTGAGATTAACGCGCCGCTTTTCAATTTCATCTAAGTATTTCCCCTTGCGTTGGGTTGTTAAGATCGCCAAAAACGCGGCTGCCCCAAATGTTTTAGGTGGTATTTGCTCACAACTGCGAAGCTCGCCGCTACTGATTGCTAAATCCAGCATGGCGAAACCCGACTCTGGAAGGGGGTAAAATATTTCATCCCTGCTTGGAAGCAACATCATCCACGCCCCCCAAAGTTGACGGAAACCACAGTATCCTCTGCGAGATCCAACAACCGCCGCTCCCATAGCTCCAAGGCTCGCCGCTTTTCTGGAAGATACTCATAGCGGTCATAGTGTTTACTGGATACGTCATTCAGGGCGTGGTTCTGTAGGCGGTCGCGCAGATCTTTAGCTATGCCAAGCTCACCCATCAGGGTCTTACAGGTGCGGCGGAAATCGCGGGGGATAAAGTGCGCCATCTCTGTGCGTTTGCGGTAACGATCGACTGCTTGGCTTAATGACGCCATCGGCATAGGTTCGTTTGGTTTGGTTGCGTGGGCAAATATAAAGGGACTATCTGCCACTGCATCTTGTTGCTCTCTCAACACACGCAGGGCGCTATCAGTAAGAGGGATCAGATGAGGGCGGCCATTCTTGGAAATATCGGCGGTAATGGTCAGAGTCTTGGCTTGCCAGTCGATACTTGCCCAACGTGAGGCGGCCAGTTCGTAGGGACGCTGGCCACCCGTGAAGAAGCAAAGTCGGATCAGGCTGCGCAGGGTCAAGCCTAAGCTGGTGGGCCGCTCCATATCATCGAGCAACTGGCGAGCCTCTGCCCACGTCAGGAAACGCTCCCCAACACGCTCGGCGGCCTTTTGCTTGGGTATTGCTGCCACTGGATTTAGCACCAAGCCAAATTTGGCATCATCAATGAAGTTGGCGGGGTCGTTGTCATGTTTGAGGCCGTGATTAAACGCCGCCATCAAGTAACTTCTAACGCGATTGGATTGGGTATCAGCCCCACGGCGGATCATGTGCGCCAGAATGATTTTTATGTCGTGTGGGGTCACGTCCTTGGCTTTGGTCGTGGGTTTGATTACTGGGTACGTCTCTTTCTCCAAGGCCAGCAACACGGCGGCATGGGTGCGCTTGCCGTCCTTCTTCATCTGCTCGGTGTAGCTTTTGAATAGCTGTTCAATAGTGCCTTGCTGTTCATGCTCCCGCTGCTCTTGATCCCGCTCTCTGGTTTGGCGCGTCAGCTCATCTTTGGGGTCTAGGCCATCACGGATCATCTGGCTGAATGCCTTGGCCTTTTCGCGGGCATCAGCAAGGGATAGGGTCGGAAAGCGGCCAAGCTGAATGAAGGCGCGTTTCTCGTTGCGGGTATAGCGAAACACAAACATCTTGCCGCCACTCGGCAACACCTTGACGCCTAGCCCACCAGCACCACGGGTGCGGTCATCATCCATCTTGTAATAGGCGCTTTCTTTCGTCACCAGCGCGGCGATCTCGTTGTGTGTTAGCGGCATAGTCGATTGGTCTCAGTTAAAGGCACCCAAACGTTAAATTGGGTGCTGTAATGGGTGCTTTTAAGGTGAAGCTACCTGATACTTTGTGAGACTCAATGATACAAGTGATTTTGCTATATGTCTGTGATTTAAGGGGTTTTTATATGATTTATGAGACAGCGTGAAACGTTGTGAAAACGTTAAATTCACGACTCATAATCGATTGGTCGTGGGTTCAAGTCCCCCAGGGGCCACCAACTTGAAAAAGGCCGCTCATCATGAGCGGCCTTTTTGCATCTGCCGATCGGGCAATCTCCAGTGATGAGCTCGATGAGGTCATAGAAAAGACCCGCCAGGGGCGGGTCTGGGCAGGGTCCAGATCAGGCGCCTCACTCAGAGACAAGGAGCCTAATGCTGAGCCTCAGGTTTGCTCGTTGCTGCCGCTCTGGATGGATGAGCGACGCCCGATAGCAGGCAGCATCCGGGTGACCAGATTGCTGCGCTGACGCCAGGAGGTGAAGACGATGGCCAGCAGATGCAGACCAATCAGCCCCTGCAACGCCACCACGCACCACTCATGCCACTCGTCAGCCCCCAGTTCAAATCCAGTCTCGGTATTTTGAAACCAGCCGCTGCCTGCTGTCGCCAGCACGACCAGCCAGAGCGCCCACACGGCTAGCTTGCCGCTGCCATGATGACCCGGTGCCGGAGGCTGCCGCTCACGCATCTCGCGCGCCTGCTGGCGAAAATCCTCCCCGCTGGGGATGAGGGCACCAAGGCGGGCGTAGCCACGGGCGAAAGTGAGCCCCCAGAGCAGACGCAAGGAGACCAGCCCAATGGCGCCGTAACCCAGCCACTCGTGCCACTCCTCCCCCACTTCGTTAACCCAGAGGTTGCCGATGCAGACCGCCGCCAAGCCCCAGTGGGTCAGGCGAACCAGCGGATCCCAGCGAAAGGGCTCACCCTTTTTGCTTGGCATATTTGTGGTACTCCTTCTTCAGGTCGTTGACCTTGGCCAGATGTTCGCGCGCCTTGGCCTCATCACCCGCCTTGAGTGCGGCCAGGCTGGCGTCCAGCTCGGTCTGTACCTCGTTCATCCCTTCAAGGAATTTCTCTTTCTTGGCGGCTGGCATGTTCTTCTGCTTGGCCACATCCAGCTGGGCCTTCATCTCGTTGATGTGCTGCTCCATGGTGGCTGCATCATCAGCCTTGACGGCCTGCTTGTAGTTGAAGCCAATCTTCTTCATCGGCTGTTCCAGATCACCCGCCACGGCAGGCAGGGTCATCAGGCCAAACATCAGGGGCAGCAGCAGGGGGCGGACGGTTTTCAACATGGGATTTCCTTATATAACGACATGCTCGAATTGTTAGGGGTACTTATGAATCCCAACAAGAATTCATCAGGGCATGATGCCATGACTCATGGTGAAATGTTTGTGAAAAATGCTGTTTTTTGTGGCAAATAGTGACAGATATGCCGCGCTTGTTTGCGCTTGGTAACTGATTGAACGCAGGTGACGCGCACCATTAGGATGGTTGAAAGCGGTAAACAGGGACAAAAAACCCCGCCGCAGCGGGGTCTGGATCAGCGGGCCAATGGCTTGCGTCGGTTACTCCTGTTCGCGAGCAATGGCGCGCCAGCCGATATCCTTGCGGTAGAAGACGCCATCCCACTTGATGCGGCCAGCGAGCTGGTAGGCACGCTGCTGGGCTTCTGCCACAGTGTGGCCAAGGGCGGTGGCGCACAGCACACGGCCACCCTGGGTCAGGCTGGTATCGCCTTCCAGGCGGGTACCGGCATGGAACACCTTCTCGCCCGCAACCTCATCCACCGGCAAGCCGCTGATGGGGTGATTGGTGCTGTAATCGCCGGGATAGCCTCCCGCTGCCAGTACTACGCCGATGGCGGCGCGGGGATCATAGATGGCCTCTTTCTGATCCAGCTTGCCCGCGCAAGCGGCCAGACAGAGCTCCACCAGATCGGATTGCATCCGCAGCATGATGGGCTGGGTCTCGGGATCGCCGAAACGGCAGTTGAACTCGATCACCTTGGGATTGCCTGCGCCGTCGATCATCAGACCGGCGTAGAGGAAACCGGTGTAGACGTTACCTTCGGCCGCCATGCCGCGCACGGTCGGCATGATCACCTGCTCCATCACCTTCTGATGTACCTCGGCGGTCACTACCGGTGCCGGGGAGTAAGCCCCCATACCGCCGGTGTTGAGACCGGTATCACCGTCGCCAACCCGCTTGTGATCCTGACTGGTGGCCATCGGCAGCACGTGCTCGCCATCGACCATGACGATGAAGCTTGCCTCTTCACCATCCAGAAACTCCTCGATCACCACCCGGGAGCCCGCTTCGCCAAAGGCATTGCCGGAGAGCATGTCGCGCACCGCGTCTTCCGCCTCTTGCAAGGTCATGGCGACAATCACCCCCTTGCCCGCCGCCAGACCATCGGCCTTGATGACGATGGGGGCACCCTTCTCGCGCAAGTAGGCGAGTGCTGGCTCCACTTCGGTGAAGTTCTGGTACTCGGCGGTCGGGATGGCGTGGCGGGCCAGGAAATCCTTGGTGAAAGCCTTGGAGCCTTCCAGCTGGGCAGCGGCAGCGGTCGGGCCAAAGATCGGCTGGCCGGCGGCGCGGAAAGCATCCACCACCCCTTTCACCAGTGGCGCTTCCGGCCCGACGATGGTGAGGCCGACCTGCTTCTCTTTGGCAAAGGCCAGCAGCCCTTCGATATCGGTCGCCTCGATGGCAACGTTCTCGACCCCCGGCTCAAGCTGGGTACCTGCGTTGCCCGGCGCTACAAAAACGTGGCGCACCAGCGGGGAGTGTTTGGCCTTCCAGGCCAGGGCGTGTTCGCGGCCACCGTTGCCAATGATCAGTACTTTCATCGTATCGCTCGCTTCTATTTGTGGTCACTGGACGGCCACCCGGGCCGTCAGTCAGTGGAAATAGTCAGTTGAAAAGAGACAACAAAAGGGCCGCCATCGGCAGCCCCTGACCCATCAATGACGGAAATGGCGCATGTTGGTGAACACCATGCACATACCGTGTTCGTCGGCGGCATCGATCACCTCCTGATCGCGCATCGAGCCACCCGGCTGGATCACGCAGGAGATACCGGCCTGCGCGGCAGCATCGATACCGTCGCGGAACGGGAAGAAGG
The DNA here is from genome assembly GCF_027705695.1 of Aeromonas sp. QDB62. Taxonomy (NCBI): domain Bacteria; kingdom Pseudomonadati; phylum Pseudomonadota; class Gammaproteobacteria; order Aeromonadales; family Aeromonadaceae; genus Aeromonas; species Aeromonas sp. QDB62. Next base: position 25,677 of record NZ_JAPDCD010000002.1, read on the forward strand.
CATCGGACGCCATCACGGAGCCCGCCACGGTCAGCCCTTCGTCCGCCGCCTTGATGCCGGCGATTTTGGCCGAATAAACACGGCTCATCTGGCCTGCGCCGACGCCGATGGTCTGGCCATCTTTGGCGTAGACGATGGCATTGGATTTGACGAACTTGGCCACTTTCCAGCAGAACAGCAGATCCTGCAGCTCGGCCTCGGTCGGCTGGCGCTTGCTGACCACGGTCAGGTCACCCAGCGTCACCATGCCGAGATCCCGCTCCTGCACCAGCAGGCCGCCGTTGACGCGTTTGAGGTCAAACCCTTGCGCCGGAGCAGTCCACTGCCCGCATTCGAGCAGACGCACGTTCTGCTTGGCGGCGACCGCATCGCGGGCCTCCTGGCTGACGGTCGGGGCGATGATCACTTCGACAAACTGGCGGGCCACGATGGCTGTCGCAGTGGCACCATCCAGCTCACGGTTGAAGGCGATGATGCCGCCGAAGGCAGAGGTGGGGTCGGTCTGGTAGGCACGATCGTAGGCACTCAGCAGATCGTCACCGATGGCCACGCCGCAGGGGTTGGCATGCTTGACGATGACGCAGGTCGGCTCGTCAAACTCCTTAACACACTCCAGCGCCGCATCGGTATCGGCGATGTTGTTGTAGGAGAGCGCCTTGCCCTGCAGCTGGATAGCGCTGGAGACAGAACCCGGAGCAGCATGCTCTTCGGCGTAGAAGGCGGCTGCCTGATGGCTGTTTTCGCCGTAACGCATGTCCTGCTTCTTGATGAACTGGCTGTTGAAGGTGCGCGGGAAACGGGACTCCTCGTCACCCTCCTTGTTGTCACCATAAGAGGGCACCATGGTGCCGAAGTAGTTGGCGATCATGCCGTCGTAGGCAGCGGTGTGCTCGAACGCTGCGATGGCCAGATCGAAACGGGTCGCCAGTTTCAGGCTGTTGCCGTTGGTATCCATTTCGCGAATAACCCGATCATAGTCGGCAGCTTTGACGACGATAGCGACATCTTTATGGTTTTTGGCGGCAGAGCGCACCATGGTCGGGCCGCCGATGTCGATGTTCTCGACCGCATCGGCCAGGGTGCAGCCCGCTTTGGCCACTGTCGCGGCGAAGGGGTAGAGGTTGACGACAACCATGTCGATGGGGGAGATAGCGTGCTGGGCCATGATGGCGTCATCCTGATCCCGACGGCCGAGGATGCCGCCATGAACCTTGGGATGCAGGGTCTTGACCCGGCCATCCATCATTTCAGGGAAACCCGTGTAGTCGGAGACCTCTGTCACCGACAGACCCGCCTCGCCAAGCAGCTTGGCGGTACCGCCCGTGGAGAGCAGGGCAACACCACGCTCGTTGAGTGCCTTGGCAAATTCCAGAATGCCAGTTTTGTCAGACACACTCAGCAGTGCACGGCGAATGGGTCGAGCTTGTTCCATCACACTATCGTCCTCAACATAACGGGGACCGTTCCATGGGAGGCGAGGCTCAACACAGAGAGTCCCCAAATAAATGGAAGTGGGGGATTTCGCAAACCACTCTCGCCCCGACATCCGGCAAAAGCGTTTTAGGAAATGCCCGCTTGGTGCGGCGCTCTGTTATGGGCGCGTATTCTACACAAAAAATGTGACCTGTGGTGGATTTTTTGAAACAGCAAAGCCTTATTTGGCGCGGCGTTAAACGTTTTCTACTTGATTTTCTCGAAACGTTTGCACTTTCAGTGTTTTATGGGAAAAAGGGTCGCCAGGAGATGTTTATCTGCCCCTTTTATGCCCTTGGCTGGCAATCCATGGGCAAAGGGGTGATAGTGGATTCCGGTTTTTGTGGCGGCATACATTCAAGGGGAGAAAAGGGCATGTATCGGATCGGTGAACTGGCCAAGGCGTGCGGGGTCAAGGCAGATACCCTGCGTTTTTACGAGAAGAACGGGCTTATCTCACCGGGGATCCGCAACGAATCCGGCTACCGCCTCTACAGCGAGCAGGACAAGCGGCGGCTGGAGTTTATTATCCGCGCCAAGTCGGTGGGATTCTCGCTGGCCGATATCGGCGAGCTGCTCGACCTCGATACCAACAAGGCCAAAGTCACCTGTCAGGAGGTGAAAGCGGTGGCCGACACCAAGCTGGCCCAGGTGGAGCAGAAGATCATCGAACTGACCCGCTTTCGCGACAACCTGCGCGAGCTCTCCAATATCTGCTGCGGCGGCCCCCGCTCGGCGGAGCACTGCGCCATCCTCGAGACGCTGGAATCTGGCGCCCCGGCCCATCACGAGCATCATAGCCACGACCAAAATGACACTGTTCACGGCTGACATGCTACGCCTGACTGAGCGTGCCTGGCTCAGAGTGACTGACTCGGCGCCGCCGACGCATTGCTCCGGCGGCGATTTGGTGACAAAATCGCCGCGTTTTTAACCGGTGCCAGTGCATCCGGTTGCTGGGCGCTAGCCTGCACAGGCGCTCGCAGCGAAAACCACCAGCCAGACACAAGAATCAACACACCAAGAGAAAAGAAGAGGAGCCATCATGGCCAAAATTCGGGTCGACCAACCCGCCCTCCCCCGTGAGGAAAATGCGCAAGGGGGCAACTATGCCCATCAGCGCGGCGAGATAAAGGATAACCATCTGCACGCCCTGCTCTCCGATCCGCTGTTTCGCAACCGGGTCGAGCGCAACAAGAAGGGCAAGGGGAGTTACCAGCGCAAGGCCAAATTCGGCAAGCGGTGGGAGCCCGGCCAACAGCAGATGATCCGCGTCTGCTGCTGAGCGGGTTTCTACCGACCATAAACAATCAGGGCGCCATTGGCGCCCTGATTGTTATCTCGAAACACGGTTCGCCAAAACTGCCTCACGACCTGTTGCGAGAAGCTGTCAGCGAGGTGAAGATCAGCGCAGGAACCGGAGCGTATAGATATACGTGAGGCTTCCGAGCAGCGCATGAACCTTGATCACGGCTTCGCAGCCAGATCGTGAGCCAGTTTTCACTCATCCATAAACAGTTCGAGCAATACGTTCAGATAACGATGGCCGAGAGAAGTGAGCTGCCAGCTCTCTCCCAGATCCTCGATAAGCTCCTTGCTCTGTGCGATGGCGAGCACCGTCTCCACCCGTTCCAGCGGCAAGCCGGTATAGGCCTCGAACTCCGCCTTGGGGGCAGGTTCAAACAGGCGGAAGCGGTTCATAAAGTATTCGAGCGGCAGATCGTCTGCCGTCACCTGCCACTGCTCGTCCAGATAGGGGCGACTCTTGTCCAGATACCCTTTCGGATGCTTCACCTTGGCGGTGCGCAGGATCTGCTGAGCCGCGAGATCAGTCACCTTGCCGTGAGCACCACAGCCGATCCCCAGATAGTCACCAAAGCGCCAGTAGTTGAGGTTGTGATGGCACTGGTAGCCCTCTTTGGCATAAGCCGATATCTCGTACTGGCGATAACCGCTGGCGGTGAGCATGGCGTGACCCTGCTCGTAGATGTCCCACAGGGTGTCATCTTCCGGCAGTGTGGGCGGTTTGGAGGCAAAGGCCGTGTTCGGCTCTATGGTGAGCTGATACCAGGAGAGGTGCGGCGGGACGCAGTCGATAGCCTGCTGCAGGTCATAAAGGGCGTCATCCAGACTCTGATCCGGCAGACCGTGCATCAGATCCAGATTGAAGGTAGGCAACTTGATGGCATGGGCCAGTGCGGCGGCCTTGCGCGCCTCTTCCGGGCCGTGAATGCGGCCGAGGCGGGTCAGCTTCTCCTGCTGGAAGCTCTGCACGCCGATAGAGATGCGGTTGATACCGGCGCGCTGGAAACCGGCGAACTTGTCCGCCTCCACCGTGCCCGGATTGGCCTCCATGGTGATCTCGCAATCCGCGGCGAGCGGAATACGGGCCCGCACCCCATCCAGCAAGGTTTGCATCGCCTCCACCGTCAACAGGCTGGGGGTGCCGCCGCCGATAAAGATCGAGGAGAGCGGCCGCCCCTGCGCCCACTTCAGATCCTGATCCAGATCCTCCAGCAGGGCAGTGACATATTCGAGGTGAGGCAGCTCCCCCTTCTGGGCATGGGAGTTGAAGTCACAGTAAGGGCACTTCTGGACGCACCAGGGCACATGAATATAGAGAGATAGCGGCGGCAGTTGCAGCATGGGGCTTCCAATAAAACGGGGGCTCAAGGCCCCCATTGTAGATGACTATGTGTAATTGACCGTGTGTAACCGACAAGGTGGCGAAGTGGCTCAGTGCGCCGCAGCCAGCGCCGCTTTGAGCTTGGCCAGCGCCTGACCGCGATGGCTAAGCTGGTTTTTCAGTTCGGCCGGCATCTGGGCGGCGGTGCAGTCGTGATCCGGCACGAAGAATACCGGGTCATAGCAAAAGCCATGTTGACCGCGTGGCTCGTCGATGATCATCCCTTCCCAGCTCGCCTGACAGATGATGGGGGTGGGATCGTCGGCGTGGCGCATATAGACCAGCACACACCAGAAGCGGGCGCTCTTCAGGTACTCGGGGGCACCTTGCAGCTCGCCGAGCAGCTTCTCGATGTTGGCCTTGTCACCGGCCCCCACACCGGCAAAACGGGCGGAGTAAACGCCGGGGCGCCCTTGCAGCAGATCGACTTCCAGACCGGAGTCATCGGCCACGGCGGGCAGACCGGTAATGCGGGCAGCGTGGCGGGCCTTGATGATGGCATTCTCGACGAAGGTGGTGCCGGTCTCATCGGCATCGGAGACCGCAAACTCGCTCTGTGGGATCACCTGGATCTTCATATCGGCCAGCATGGTGGCCAATTCCTTCACCTTTTTCTGGTTACCTGTTGCCAGGACAAGCTTGTTCATCGAGCACCTCCGCAAAAATAATCTGCGCATTCTATGCGGCGCAAGCGTTTAGTAAAAGCGTCAATTACACCCGCTGTGATGGGGTTACGGGGGATTTGCCGCCATCGAATAACCAGCTTTTTAATACATGTTTCCATAATGGAATAACCAAAGTGATTAAATACCATTTCTATTCATTACTGTGAGTCAGTAGACTCGCGCCCCAATTCATTAACCTGGCTGACTAAAGAGGTGACAGATGCCATTAATACTTTTACTCGTACTACTGGTGCTGTTCAGTCCGCTGGCTATCGACATCTACCTGCCCGCCATTCCGCAGATGGCCGAGCAGCTGGGTGCCGAAGTAACCCTGATGCAGGGCACCATCACCTGGTTCCTGTTCAGCATGGGGCTGGGACAACTGCTTGTTGGCCCGCTGGCCGATCGCTACGGTCGCAAGCCCATCGCGCTGGGCGGCGTGCTGCTCTATGGCCTGAGCGCGCTGGGGGCCGGTTTTGCCGCCAGCCTCGGCGAATTGATGCTGGCGCGAGTGCTGCAGGGCTTCGGCGCCTGCGCCACCTCGGTCGCCGCCTTCTCGGTGGTACGTGACAGCTACGGCCCGAAAAAGAGCGGTCAGATGATCTCCTATCTCAATGGCGCCATCTGCTTTATTCCTGCGCTGGCACCTCTGCTCGGTGGCTGGCTCACCGCCAAGGCGGGCTGGTCTGCCAACTTCTGGTTTATGGCTGGCTATGCGCTCATCGTCGGCAGCTGGCTGATGTGGCGGATGCCGGAGACCCGCCCGGAGGAGACCCGCAGTGAAGGGGCCCTCATCAGCTGGTCCCGCTACAGCCCGGTGCTGCGCTCCCCCAGCTTCCTGTTCAACGCGGCGCTGTGCATGCTGGCGATGGCGGTGATCCTCGCTTATGTCACAGCCGCACCGGTGCAGCTGATGGTGAAATTGGGGCTCGATATGAGCGGCTTTAGCTACTGGTTTACCGCCAACGCCGCGCTCAACATCTTGGCCTGCTTTATGGCGCCGCGCTTTATCGCCAAGGTGGGGCCAAGACGCACCCTGCGCATCGGCCTGCTGGTGTTGATGCTCTCGGCCATCACCCTGACCCTGGCGATGCACATAGAACATCCGCTGGCGATGATGGGGCCGGTATTCCTCTCCAGCATCGGCTTTGCCATGATTCTGGGTTCGGCCGCCGGGATGGCGCTGGCACCATTCGGCCACTGCGCCGGTACCGCCGCGGCCCTGCTCGGCCTGTTCCAGATGAGCGGATCCGGCGCGCTGGTTGGCCTGACCGGCGCCCTGATGCACGACCCGCTCAGCCAGCTGGCGCTGCATATGTGGCTGCTGCTGCCGCCCCTGGTGATGCTGATGACCCGTCGCGGACGCCGCTTGTGTTTGCAATAAATCCTGTGTTCTGATGAGCACACTCAGGGGGCCATCGGCCCCCTTCTCGTTTGTATCGACTTTACAGCGTATGGCCATCCGGCAGCCCGGCTGCGATGGCAACCCCACTCACTCGATGTCAGCGGAGAACTCCCGATGAGCCACACTCTCAACGCAGCCCTGGTGGGCTATGGCTTTGCAGGCAAGACCTTCCACGCCCCTTTCCTCTCCACCACGCCGGGCTTGTCCCTGAGTTGGGTGGTAAGCCGTGATGCCGCCAAGGTGCAGGCCGATCTGCCCGGCTGCCGGGTCGGTTCACTGGAAGAAGTGCTGAGCGATGAGACCGTCGATCTGGTGGTGATCGCCACCCCCAACGACACCCATGCCCCCCTCGCCCGCCAGGCGCTGCTGGCAGGCAAACATGTGGTGATCGACAAGCCGTTTGCACTGGATCTGGCCGAGGCACAAGCACTGGTCGAACTGGCCGAAAAACAGCAGCGACTGCTCAGCATCTTCCACAACCGCCGTTGGGACGGGGATTTTCTCACCGTGCGCCGTCTGCTGGCAGAAGGGACGCTCGGGCAGATCGCCCAGTTCGAATCGCACTTCGATCGCTATCGCCCCGAGGTGCGCCAGCGCTGGCGCGAAGCGGGTGGCCCGGGTTCCGGCCTCTGGTTCGATCTCGGCCCCCACGTGCTGGATCAGGCGCTGCAGCTATTCGGGCAGCCGGACTGGTTGCAGGCCGATCTGGCCGAGCAGCGCCCCGGTGCACTGGCGGACGACTACTTCCACGTAGTGCTGGGCTATGGTGAACGGTATGGCGAGCTGCGGGTCGTTCTGCACGGCAGCTGTCTGGTATCGGCCACCATGCCGCGTTTCATCGTACACGGCAGCCAGGGCTCCTTCGTCAAATTCGGTATGGATGTGCAGGAAGATCAGCTCAAGCTGGGCAAACGGCCACCGGCGGGGGATTGGGGCGTGGATAGCGAGCCCGGTCAGCTCAGCCGCATTGTCGATGGTCAGTTACAGCAGCAGAGCGTGGTGGGTGAAGCGGGAGATTATGGTGCCTACTATCGCGGTGTCTGCGCCGCCATCAAGGGCGAAGGGAGCAACCCGGTGCCAGCATGCGAAGCACTGGCGGTGATGGCACTGCTGGATCTGGCCCGTCAGAGCCACCTTGAGGGAAAACGGCTGCCCTGTCAGAAGCTGTCTGACTAAGGCGCTGGCCATCGGCTAACCTTGGCCTTGTTAAACCGCCAGGAGATGGCAGCAAAGCGGTGTTTTATTGTGCAAAACCGGCCTTTGTTCGGCATCTTGTATTGATATCAGTCGTTGCAGTAGTGCTTTTCATCCACGGCACGAAAAAATGTCATTGTGATATCCGTTTTCATCGGTAACTAATGGGGCTATATTGCGCCCGCCTGCTGCCTCCCGGCCTCTTGTTTCAATACCGGGCAACGGTGGGCGCTGTGATGGTTGCACAGACCATCTCTCCATCTTTTTTTGAGGGTATGCACATGAACAAAGTACTGGTAGCCGGTATCCTGGGTCTGATGTTGACCGCTTGCGGTCAGAAAGAAGAAAAAGCTGCCGCGCCTGCTGCTGCTCCGGCCGCCGAAGTTGCTGCAACTGTAGAAAAAGCCGCTAGCGAAGCCACCTCTACCGTAGAGAAGGCCACCTCCGAAGCGGCTGCAACCGTTGAGAAAGCTGCTGACGAAGTGGCTACCAAGGTTGAAGCTGCAGTGAGCGATGCCAAGGCCAACTAAGCCTGCACCTCATTCGAAGACGGGTCCGAAGGCAACTTCGGGCCCGTTTTTTTATCTGTCGCTCAGAGCGCCGGATTAATCAGCGAGGTGAGGATGTGATCCTCCCAGCGGCCATTGATCATCAGATACGCCCGTGCGAATCCCTCCCGCTCGAAACCGAGCCGCTCCAGCAAGGCTCCACTGCGCTGATTGGCAGGCATGTAGCAAGCCATGATGCGATGCAGATCGTGCTCCCGAAACAGGTAGTCGATGGCGGCGGACAACGCCTCCCGCATCACCCCCTGCCCCTGATGCTGCTGGTCGATGGCATAGCCCAGATGACACGCCTTGAAGACCCCCATCAGGATATTGCTGAAATTGCAGGTGGCGATCACCCGCTCACCAGCGGGGTCCAGCGCCACCAGATTGACGCCGGTGCCGTTGAAGAACTGGCTGTAACTGTCCTGCAACCGGGCATGCCAGTAAGAGAGTGTGTAAAAGTGCTCGTCACGCAACGGCTCCCAGGGGGCGAGATGGGCGCGGTTGCGCCGGTAGAAGTCGAGCATCATCGGAGCCTGATCCGGCGCCAGTATGGTCAGATGGGTTCGGGCCGTCTTGATATGTGGCAGTGCCATCAGGACTCCCTCTGTCTTAGCCACTCGTCGCGCAGCAGGCTGTAGTGGGCATGGTCCACAATCCGGTTGCCCAGCCGCTCTGCGCGCCGGGTCACCCCCTCCTGCTGCATCCCGAGCCGTTCACAGACGGCTCTGCTGGGTTCGTTATCGGTGGCGGCGCTTATCTCCACCTTCTCCATCCCCATCTCCTCGAAGGCGTGATGGATCAGGGCCTGACAGGCCCGGGTGATAATGCCGTTGCCCTGCCAGCGCTCCGCCAGCCAGTAACCGATAACCACCTTGCCAAGGTCGTGATCGATGCTGTTGTAACCGATAACCCCCACCACCTCCCCCTGATACTCGATGGCGGTGGTGAGCCCCTCGCCGCGGGCGAACTTCTCGATGGCACTGCGAATGAAGAGGGCGCTGTCGACGGGGCGCTGGATCAGCGGCGGCCAGGGTAGCCACTGGGAGAGATACTCCCGGTTGTCATTGCAGAGGGCAAACAGTTCGCTCGCCATATCGGGCTGCAAGAAGAGCAGCGCAAGCTCGTCGTCCAACTGCCATGAAAACATGGAATTCTCCTTTCAAATCAGTGATCAAATAGCGAACCAGCCACCCAATGTAGCCAATCGCCACTGGCCGCGCCAACCCTTTTACACTGCAGCCCCCCTCTTCCCATTCACCCCTCATTCCGCCACCGTTTCGCCAGTGTGCGGGCGGTGGCCAACACGGTTTCCCGGGCCGGATTGGGCCGCTTGCCACCGCGCCACGCCATCATCACATCCCAATGCTCCTGCGGCAGATTGCGCACATCGAGCCTGACCAGCCGCCCCACCTCCAGATCCCGCTTGATGGCCAGCTCCGGCATCAGGGTAATAAAACCGTGCTCCAGCGCCAGATCGCGCGCTGCACTGGCGGGCTGTACCGCATGCAATGGGCTGGCCGCCCGCCGTAGCCGCCGCAACTGCTGGATAAAGACGTCACACCCTGGCCCCCACACCTGAGGCGCCAGCCGCTGGTCGGCGATATCCTGCAGGGTCAGGCCATGGCATCCAGCCAACGGATGCAGCGGCGAGGCGATGGCGATGATGGGGGAGCAGCAGAGCAGCTCCATCTGCAGGCCTGCCACCGGCGGACACTTGAGCACAAAGCCGATATCGGTCACCCCGGTCAGCAACTCCTGCATGATGACCCCGGAGTGATCCGTGGTGCAGCGGATCTCGAAGGGCTCGTCCACCAGCTCCATCAACAAGGAACCGAATACCACAGCAGTCAGAGAGGGCAGGCTGGCAAGACGGATGCAAGGCAAGGCTGGCGCCCCCTGCAGTGCCAGACGTCCCTCACTCAAGGTGGCCAGTGCCGAACGGGCTGATGGCAGAAACTGCTCGCAGGCACGGGTCGGCGTTACCCCGCGCCGATGGCGCTGAAACAGCGGCGCACCGAGACTGAGTTCGAGCTGGGCTATGCGCTGGCTCACCAGCGGCTGCGACCAGCCACGAATGGCAGCCGCCTGACTGAAACTGCCCAACTCGGCGACATCCAGCAGCAGTTGCAGATCGTCCAGATCCATAGACATAAATAATCCTGATATGAAATATAGGTAGTTGTCGTCTACCACTATATCTAAACCCTCTCCAGAATGAAGTTATCTGTGAATGAGAGGGTGTTATGGTCGATAGGGCGAGGTTTTGGGGACGCTGGTTTCTGGCGCTGGATACCACACTGGTGATCCTGGGTTTCTTTGTGGTGATGCCGATGATCAGCCTGCGCTTCGTCGATCAACTCGGCTGGGCGGCGGGTCTGGTGGGGCTGGCCCTCGGCCTGCGCCAGCTGACCCAGCAGGGGCTGGGGATCTTCGGCGGTTCGCTGGCCGACCGCTTTGGCGCCCGCCCGCTCATCGTCACCGGCATGCTGTTGCGCGCCGTCGGCTTCGCCACCCTGGCCTGGGCCGACAGCGGCGCCATGCTGATCTTCTCCTGCTTCCTCTCCGGGCTCGGTGGTTGCCTGTTTGACCCGCCACGAGCGGCGCTGGTGATCAAATTTACCCGTCCCCATGAGCGGGGCCGCTTTATCTCCCTGCTGATGATGCTGGAGAGCGCAGGCGCCGTCACCGGTGCCCTGCTCGGCAGCTGGCTGCTGCGTTTCGACTTCACCTACGTCTGCCTGCTGGGCGCCGGGCTCTTCACGCTGGCGGCGCTCTGCAACTGGACCCTGCTGCCCGCCTATCGCCTCTCGGTAAAACCGACGCCGATGCGGGAAGGGTTGGGGCAGGTACTGGCCGATCGCGCCTTCTGTCGGCTGGTGCTGATCCTGAGCGGCTACTACATGCTGTGGGTGCAGGTGATGCTGATCTTCCCGATCCTGGTCAAGCAACTGGCGGGTACCACCACGGCGGTGGGCTGGATGTACAGTCTCGAAACGGCGCTGTCGCTGGCGCTGCTCTACCCCATCGCCCGCTTCAGCGAGCGGCGCTACCGGCTGGAGAGCCGACTGATGGCGGGTATCCTGCTGATGACGGTGGGGATTGGGCTGGTTGCGTTTGTCAGCACCCTCTCCGGCATCTTCGTGCTGCTGGCCTGCTTCTATCTGGGGATCATCATCTGCGAACCGGCGCGGGAGACCCTGATGACCAAGCTCGCCAACCCCAATGCCCGTGGCAGCTACATGGGCTTCAGCCGCCTTGGGCTGGCACTGGGCGGCATGACCGGCTACGTGGGCGGCGGTTCTCTCTATGACTTCTCGCTGCAACAGGGGCAACCAGCCCTCCCCTGGCTGGTGCTGGGCACCATAGGCGTGGCCACCATGCTGCTGCTCGCCCGCTGCTTCTCCCGCCGCCCGGAACTGGCCATCAGGGCCGCCGCCTGACGCCCCTCCTTACCTGCGGCAGCCCCGTCAACGGGGCTACCGTTCGTCCTTTCCCGCCATAATCGCGGCCAGCACTGACAGATAGCGCCGCCTCGCCATGGAATACTCTTCCCGACACCTTGCCAAGGGGAGAGCACACCATGTCACACCACCATGCTTATCACTGGATCGCACGCCTCTCCGGTACGCAGGCTACCGCTGCTCCGGATGGGAAAAACCGGATGTTTCTATTACTCGACCAGCAGGACAGGGAGTGGTGGCTGGAGGTTGATCCCGATGAGAGCGTGCTGCTCATCACCACCCCGATGACATGCCAGCTGGATGCCAATCGCCTGACCCCCGCCAACCTGCAGCACTGGCTGAGCCTCAATAGCGAGGTCAACCGGATGGGCGGTGCCTGGCTCGGACTGGAGGGGGATGTACCCACCCTCACCCTCTACGCCCAGATTTTTCTCGCACACTGCGATGAACCCTTGCTCGACAACCTGATGGGTCAGCTTGCCGAACTGGCCCACGACCTCACGCCCCGACTCTACGCAGAGCAATAGCAAGCAAGGAGCCCACCATGAAAATCGAACCCACCGCCCCACTCGCGACTGTCGCAACGCCCTCCCGCCCCCGAAGCAATCCCGGCAGTCGCTTTGTGAACGCGTGTCGCAACCTGACCGCCCCTACCACCGATCGCCCCGAACTGGCGCTGCCGGCCCCGCCAGCGCTGGCCCCCGATAGCCAGCAGCAGTTGAATCGCGAACTACGCAAGGGGCTCTCTGGCTATGTGCAACAACACCCCGAACAGCAAACCGCACTCGATGACTTGCTGAGAGCCGGACAGATGCGCAATGAACTCGGCAAGCCGACGCTGGCGACCGCAGATCCCCTGACCCATCTGGTCACCCTGCTCAACCGGCTGAAAAAACTGCCGGATGGCAAGGCGCTCACCAACGCGCTGGTCAAGGATCCTGCCGGTGAGATCGGACGCTATGTCACCCTCAAGGGATCCTTTGGCAGCAAATCCTGCCAATTACGCAGTCAGCCCCTTCCACCGAGAGCCTTGGGCAAACCCGAACTGCAGCAACTGGCGCTGGAGCTGAAACAGGTGTTGCAGCACTATCTGGATGCCAACCCGGCCAAGCGTGAGTGCCATACTGCGTATCTACGCGACTACCTGCAACAACCCGAGATCGGCCGCTATCTTGGCTTGCTCGACACGCCCGACGGCGCACAGGTCAAGATCAACGCCCTTCCCTCCCGCAAGGAGGAGATTGCAAACGTGATGAACCGCCTGCTGGCCGGTCATGGCCGTGGCGCGCTCTATCACGCCTTCGCCCAAGAGAGCGGACGGGCAGGCATGCTGGGCCGCCACTTCAAACTCGAAGGCATGCTGGCGCTCAGCTTCACGGTGCGAGCCGAACCACTGCCGCCAGCCGTCGTTGCCACTCCATCCACAGCCCAGCGCGCAGACCCCCAAGCAAGAACGGCAGACCCGGCGCTGGCACAACAGCAGGCGGAACAGCTACGCCGCCTCGAGGCGGAAGAACATCTCAATCTGGAAAAGGAGATCACCCGCCAGCTGGGCAACCGACCTGCCTGCCAAATCCTGGCGAAGCTGACCAGATCGGCCGCCAATCTGCAGGCTGAACTGGATGGAAAGCACCTGCCACCAGCCGAATCCATTCCGGTAACCCATATCGATATGGCGACTCTGGCTGCACTCACGCTGCCGCAGGTACGCGAGTTGGCTGCCCAGCTGACAGAGGAGAACAACCGCTACCTGCGACGGGTCGAGGAGCATACCGTGCATCTGCCGACCCACGCCGATGCGGATCGGTTTTCCCCTCATACCCTCGACATGCTGGGCATAACGTTCACCCAGCCCTACCTCAAGGTGCTGGACGATGGCATCCAGGCACTGCGGCAACCGGCCACCAGCCGCACCGGCCGCTTGCTGGGCTGGTTACTGCCCGCTCAGGCCAGGGTGCGCCAGCTCAAACAGGAGCAGAGCATCGGCAAGTTGCACGAGCTGCGGCAGGTCATCACCCTGTTGCAGTTACAGGGTGGCAGCTGGCAGGGGATCGACCGCGCAGGCTGGGCCAAACAGCTGCTGGCCCGCACGCTGGAGCAAGCCATGCCAACACCATGGCAACTCGGACCATTTCGAATCAATGAAGGGCGCCCCCAGTGGCAGGCCAGATTGAGCGAGTGGGGGATTTTGAACGAATGGGGCATTCCGGTAGCCAAAGGCTGATATCGGGTAATCACGGCAGCCAACCCTGAGCCCACCCCATGGCACAGGGTTGGCCTGACCCGCCTCCCTCGGACCAACATGACGGAGAAAAAAGGTTGCGAATTACAACTTTTACGCTACTTTAGTTGTTATGCACAACTAAAAAGGAAACCACGATATGGATCCCCGTCCCCTGCGCGCCCTGTCGCGCGATCTGGTCCGCGAACTCGGCATGCTCTCACAGCAGTGCGGCAATCTGGCCCTCACCCCCATCGAGGCTCACCTGCTGATCGAGCTGGAAAACGCCCCCGCCACCAACCAGCAACTGGCGGAAAAACTGCACATCGACAAATCCAATGCCAGCCGCCCGCTGGCTCGCCTCGCCGAACGGGAGCTGATCAGCTGGCACCCGCACCCCTCCGACGGGCGCAGCAAGGAGGCCCGTCTCACTGCCGAGGGGCAAACGATGCTGCTGGAGTTGCACCGGGAGATGGACGGGGCGATGGAGGAGATGCTGGCGCAGTTGAGCCAGCCCGAGCGTGAACAGTTGTGGAGCGGCCTGCTGCTCTACCGCAGCGCCCTCTCCCGCGCCCGCCGCCAGCAGGGTTACCGCATTCGCCCCATCACGGCGGCAGATGATCCCCGGATCGCCACGGTGATCCGCGCCGTATCGGCCGAATATGGCCTCACCGCCGACAAGGGTTATGGGGTCTCCGATCCCAATCTCGATACCCTCTCCCGAAGCTATCAGGGGGAGAAAAGCCGCTACTGGGTGATCGAAGGGCCGGACGGTGCCATCCTCGGCGGTGGCGGCATAGCGCCGCTGGCGGGAGAAGAGGGAGTCTGCGAGCTGCAGAAGATGTACTTTATGCCCGCCCTGCGCGGATTGGGCCTTGGCAAGCGGCTGGTGCTGCAGGCGCTGGATGCCGCTCGTGACTTGGGCTATCAACGCTGCTATCTGGAGACAACCGAAGTACTTCGCGAAGCCACCAGCCTCTATGAATCCCTCGGCTTTGAACACCTTCCCGGCCCCCTCGGCTGCACCGGTCACGGGGATTGCGAGATCTGCATGGTGTTGACGCTGGAGTAAAGCCCCCTCATCCCCACCCCTTCTCCCGCAAGGGGAGAAGGGAGCAAAAACACTTCCGCTATCTTTCGGACAGATATCGGATGGTTCCCTCCGGGAGATCACCAGAGCAAAGGTCGCTGGCGACCGGCCAGGTGTGATGCCATTGCCACCCGCATCTCTCCTTTCAGGCAAAGCGATACAAAAAAGAGACCCCGCCGAAGCGGGGTCTCTTTGATCATCTGCCAACAGGCAAACCAGCGGTGATCAGTGCTCGCGAGTCTGGCGGAAGTGAACGTCGGGGTGACGCTCCTGCGCCAGACGCAGGTTGACCATGGTCGGCGCGATATAGGTGAGGTTGTCACCGCCATCGAGGGCCAGGTTGACCTCGTTCTTGCGTTTGAACTCTTCGAACTTCTTGACGTCGGTCCCTTCCACCCAGCGGGCGGTGGAGACGTTGACCGCCTCGTACAGCGCTTCGACGTTGTATTCGCTCTTCAGGCGCGATACCACCACGTCAAACTGCAGCACACCGACCGCACCCACGATCAGATCGTTGCTGATCAGCGGACGGAACACCTGCACCGCGCCCTCTTCGGAGAGCTGCACCAACCCCTTGAGCAGCTGCTTCTGCTTGAGCGGGTCGCGCAGGCGGATGCGGCGGAACAGTTCCGGTGCGAAGTTCGGAATGCCGGTGAACTTGAGATCTTCACCCTGGGTGAAGGTGTCACCGATCTGAATGGTGCCGTGGTTGTGCAGACCAATGATGTCACCGGCGAAGGCGTCTTCCGCCTGCTCCCGGTCACCAGCCATAAAGGTCACGGCGTCGGAGATGTTCACATCCTTGCCGATGCGCACGTGGCGCATCTTCATGCCCTTGCTGTAAGTGCCTGACACGATACGCATAAAGGCGATACGGTCGCGGTGTTTCGGATCCATGTTTGCCTGGATCTTGAACACGAAGCCGGAGAACTTCTCCTCGGTCGCTTCGACTTCGCGGCTCTCGGCCTTGCGCGGCATCGGAGACGGCGCCCAGTCGGTCAGACCGTCCAGCATGTGGTCGACACCGAAGTTACCGAGTGCAGTACCGAAGAACACCGGGGTCATCTCGCCCGCGATAAAAGCCTCTTGGTCGAATTCGGGAGAGGCGCCCTGCACCAGCTCCAGCTCGCCGCGTAGTTGGGCAGCCAGATCCTCGCCGATGGCGGCATCCAGATCCGGGTTGTTCAACCCCTTGACCACCCGCTTCTCCTGAATGGTGTGGCCCTGACCGGTCTGATAGAGATAGGTCTCATCCTTGTAGAGGTGGTAGACCCCCTTGAAGGATTTGCCACAGCCGATCGGCCAGGTGATGGGGGCGCACATGATCTTCAGTTCGCGCTCCACCTCGTCCATCACTTCCATCGGGTCGCGCACTTCGCGGTCCAGTTTGTTCATGAAGGTGAGGATGGGAGTATCGCGCAGACGGGTCACTTCCATCAGCTTGCGGGTCCGGTCTTCAACACCCTTGGCGGCGTCGATGACCATCAGGCAGCAGTCGACCGCGGTCAGGGTACGGTAGGTATCTTCGGAGAAGTCCTCGTGACCCGGGGTGTCGAGCAGGTTGACCAGACAGTCGGCATAGGGGAACTGCATCACCGAGGTAGTGATGGAGATACCACGCTGCTTCTCCATCTCCATCCAGTCGGATTTGGCGTGCTGGCCTGAGCCACGGCCCTTGACGGTACCGGCGCGCTGAATGGCCTGTCCGAACAGCAGGACTTTTTCGGTGATGGTGGTTTTACCCGCATCCGGGTGCGAAATGATCGCAAAAGTGCGCCTCTTGGAGACTTCACTCAGAAATTCAGCTGACATAATTCAACGTTCTTCTATTGAGCGGTGGCATCAGCCACCGTGGGAATAAATCCGGAATGCCGCTCACGGCACATGTATACGCAACGAAAGCCACGCCAGCTGGCGTGTTGCCAACCTGGTGGAGAGAGGGAGGAGGGTTGCGTTACATGGGTCTTCTCGCCTGAGTCAAAGCAAAATTGCGCGACATTATACCCGCGCGAGTGAAAAATACCCAGCCCGTCAGTCGTCTGTTTCCACCCGGTTGCGACCAGCCTCCTTGGCGCGGTAGAGGGCCTCGTCTGCGCGCCGGGTCAGGGCAGCCAGATCCGGATCATCAGCCTGCTGGCAAGCGACGCCTATGCTGATGGTCACCGGATGGGAGAGACCGGGCAGCGTCAGGTTGGCCACCCTCTCGCGGATCCGCTCAGCCACCCGGCACGCCTCCTCGATACCGGTATCCGGCAACAGGACCAAAAATTCTTCTCCCCCGATACGTCCCAACACATCATGCTGGCGTAACTGACTCACTACCGCTTGCGAGACCCATTGCAGCACCCGGTCTCCCTGATGATGGCCCAGGGTGTCGTTGATCCGCTTGAAGTGATCGATATCGAACACCAGCAGACAAAAGGGTGTGCCCTGCCTGCGAGCCAGCGCAAACATATCGCTGCCGTGCTGCAAAACCCGGCGCCGGTTATTGATGCCGGTCAGCTCATCGGTAAAGGCCAACCGATGCATCCGACGATTGCGCTCAATCAGCCACCCCATGGTCAGCAAAGCCAGCCCCCCGCAGAGTACCATCACCACCAGCAACCAGAAGCGACGCTCCTTGATCTGCGCCAGCTCCTGCTGCTGCAACTGCTGCTCGATCCGCAACTGCTTGTTCTCCACCTCCTGGCGGGCCAGTTCAAACTCGCCGCGCACCCAGGCAGTGCTCTGCTCCCGTTGCAACTGATCGAGACGCTGCTCCTGCACCAGATGATCCCGCAACGCTGCCAGCGCCGCCGGATAGTCCCCTTGCAACTCGAATGCTTCGCTACGCACGCCGTAGAGATCCATCAGGTAACGAATGTGCCCCTCCGCCTTCAGGATCGGTTCAATTGTCGCAAGCGCGCGCAGGGCCGAAATCGGCTCCCGCTTTTTTACCTGCAGCTTGGCCATCACCAGCTCGAGATGGGCATGGAGAATGAGATCCACTTGCGGAGAGAGCACCCGTGCAGCCTGCCCCAACAAGCGCCCAGCCTCCTCCGTGCGCCCCTGACCGAGCAGAGCCTCCGACAGCATCACCTGACGATCGGCATGTTCAATCCGGTATTCCGGCTGGTGGAAAAAAGCGAGGCTTCGCTCAAGCTCCTGTTGCGCCTCCTGATAGCGCCCAGTATCCAGATAGACCAGTGCCAACTGCTCGCTCATCCTGGCCGCCCCGAAGCCGTTGTGGTTCTTGACAAAGTGTTCATCCAGCCGGTGCAGAGTGGTTAGCGCCTCGGTATAGAGCCCCATCCGGCGAAATGCTGCCGCGATCTCGAGCTGCGCCTGGTGATACCAGGTGACCAGCCCCAGTTCTTCATAGATGTCATGCGCCTTGGTAAGATCCACCAGCCCCTGCCCGGACGCCCCCTGAAACGACAGCATGGCCCCCCGTCGGGACAGCGCCAGCGCCTCCAGCTTTGGCAAGGCCGCCACCCTCGCAAGGCGCAATCCCTCATCGAAGTCATGACGAGCCTGTGCCACCTCGCCAAGCAACTGATTGAACCAGCCACGGCAAATAGTCAGATCGGCCATGGCGGCGCCATCTTCCCGCTTTTTAGCGAGCGCCAGCTGGCTGTCGGCATATGCAATGGCACGACGGGACTCCTGCATGTCATCGGCCGAGTGCGCCCAGCAAGCCAACCGCCGGATCCGCATCTGCTGTGGCTGCGAATAAGCATCGCCATCCTGCAACAGCCGGTCGATCCGTTCATGTAACAGTTCTATCGGCTGATAGACCCGCTCCATATCATCCAGTTCGCTCTCCAGCTGGGCGGGTGACAAGGGTTGGGCCGCCAGCCCGAACACCGCCAGCAACAGCAGTAAAGCAAGGTGACGCATAAAGACTCCGGGTGAATGGGAGAGGTCATCGGGCAGTGGATGCCGGAAAATCACTATCTTTTCCCCTGCAACAAGGGTTGTAAAGACCTGAGTCCCACGCTGCCGCCCGAATGGCTGTCTGGTCACATTTTACAGCGACATCATTGAGTTGAACGCTCGCGGGACAATCACGGCGGCAAGAGGGCGCAACGTAACGCAGGGCCCTCCCGGTTACTAGTGATGCTGCCAGCGCCGCAGCAGCCGACCACGCAAGCCGCAATCGAGCAGCCAGCTGTTGTCGAACACCCGCAGCAAGGCCGGTTTGGCATGGCGGGACATGGCGACAGCGTGAAAACGGGTCTGGCGCTGACGATAGCGATTCATCTGATCGAGCAGGGCGTGCGGCAGGCTCTGGGCGATAAAGTCGGAGATGACCAGCACATCGGCCTTGGCAAAGGCAGGATCATCGAGCTTGGCCAGCGCTTTTTCCAGGCAGGGCACCAGATCGGTACCGCCGTGAAAACTCATGGAGAGAAAGCGCTCCGCCTTCTCCAGACCGGTATCGGCGGTGATCTCGAGGGTCGCCACCTCGGTGGAAAAGAGCATCAGGTAGCAGCCGCGCTTCTCATCCATCGCCACCTTGAGCAACGCCAGAAACAGCGCCTTGGCACACTCCTCGGGATAACCGCCCATGGAGCCGGAAGTATCGACACAGACGATAAAGGGGCCGCGCTGCTGCAGTTGCTTGCCGCCCTGCTCCGGGGTGCGCAGCATGATACGCTGGCGCGGCAGGGTACCGCGCGACTGGTAGCTGAGCAGGCGCCGCTCCAGATAGCGACGGTAGAACTCCAGCTCCAGTTCGGGCAAGCCCAGCATCACCGCCTCGCTTGGCAGCAGGCGCATCAGATCGCTGGCCTGATGAATGCCCACCAGATCGTCCGGCACATCATCGCTGGGGGCGGGCTCCAGCTCCAGTACCTCGACCGGCGGCACCGGTTGTTCCTGCGCCCGCCGATCCCGCTCGCTGCGCCCGAGCAGACCCGCGATCTCCGCCAGCAAGGGCTCGCGCTGCAACATGCGGGCATATTGCTTGATCAGCACCAGACTGCGCTTGTGCCAGTATCCCTGCGCCAGATCCCAAAGGCCGCCCGCAGAAATCTGGTTGGGATCGAGGGCATCGGCCAGAGTGCGGCTCGCCAGCAGCTGATCTTCAATCTCCTGACGCTGCTTCTCCCGCTCCGACTCGGCGATCTGCTGCTGCAACTGCAACAGGCTCCCCACCAGACTGGCGCGCCACTTGTCGATAAAGAGCTGGCGCAGCCCCTCGGTGGGGTGAGCCATCAGCTGGCGCACCAAGGAGCGGGCCTCACCGGCGAAGGGGCTGTACTGATCCAGCGACTCCAGCAGGCCGGGCAGGCGACCAATCAACTCGGTCATCGGCAGTTGCCGGTGTGCCTGATAGAGCAGGTACTCCTGCTCCAGCGCCACCGGCACCGGCTTGTGGCGGATCTCCTCGCCGAGCTGTTCGCCCCAGCTCTGCAGGCGCTTTTTCAGCAGCTTGCCTTGCAGCGGGGAGCGTTTGATAAATTCGGATATCTTGGGCGAGGCTGCCAGCAGGAGCGCCACCTCACCCGCCAGCTCCCCTTCGCCCATCAGGAGCCCCAGATCCAGCATGCCAATCTCAAGCATGTGCGTCCCTTACTCGTCCAGCCTCGGCAACCGTTCGCGCCACTGCACCAACTCGCTGCGCAGCAGTTCAAGATCCCGGTTCAGTACGAAGAAGCTGTCCTCCACCTGCTGCAGCCAGCGTGAGGAAATAAAGAGGTGTTGTTGATGACGCTCGAACAGGCTGCGCTGCTGCTTGAGCTCCTGCATCACCTTGCCGACCTGGACCAGTTGCTCGTCGAGCGCCTGCAACCAGGGCTCCAGCACCACCTCGGGAATGGCGTTGCGCTCCATCAATACCAGCGGGATCTGCTGGCGCTGGATATCGAGCACCTGCAGCCGCAGCTCATCATCGAGCACCAACTCGTAGTGCCCCTCTTTCGGGTTGCCGAACTGATAGCCGACCAGCGCCTCGCCGGTGGGGCGCCAGTGGGAGAGCAGGGTACGATCGAACACCAGCGTGCGGGTGAGGCGCTCGGGATCGCTGCCATCCAGCGGCGCCGGAGTGAGCAGATGAAAGTGCACCTGCTTGCCAAAGGGTCTGGCATTGGCGAGCGGGATCTCGATGCCCCGGGCGCGGCGGCCAAACCACTGCTTGCGCTGGCGCGCTTTGGTGCAGAGCCGCTGGGCCACGCTCTGTTTGAGCTGTTTGAACTGATCCCGCAGCGCCAGCAACTGGCGAGTCATCGCCAGTTGCTGATAACCATAGAGACGGGAGAACTCGGTCATCATCTCCATCAGGGTGGTGCGGGACTCCTCGTCATGCCAGAGGCAATCCTTGAACAGCAGCAGGTCGAGGGGGGCCACCTCGTCGCGGCCATTGAAGAAGGCACTCGCCTTGATGAGCCGTACCGCCTTCTTCCAGCGGCGATCCGACACATAACAGCGGTGGGCCAGCTGGCTGTCGAGCTGCTGGCGCAGCTGGTAGATGAGCTCGAAACAGGCATCCGGCAGGCGCACCTGCTCAATCTGGCTCTGCCACTGCTCGTACTCATCGCCCCGGATCTGCAAGGATTCCGGCAAGTTCTGGTGAGCATGGCCATCGCTGGCCAGCATCGCCTGAAAGTTCGACTTCTCCTGCACCCGGTCCATCCAGATCCGCACCAGCATCCGGTCGTAGAGCGCTTCCAGCCCGCTATCCGGCGCGGGCAATTCGTTGGAGGCGGTCACCAGCAAGCGCATCGGGATGGGGTGCTGACTGTCGCCATTACGGAACTGCCGCTCGTTAATGGCGGTGAGCAGGGTATTGAGGATGGCGGGGCCCGCCTTCCAGATCTCGTCGAGGAACACCACCTCGGCCTCCGGCAGATAACCGGCGGTGAGGCGCAGGTATTTGCCGTCCTCTTTCAGCGCCTGAATGGAGAGGGGGCCAAACACCTCCTCCGGCGTACTGAAACGGGTCATCAGGTATTCGAAGTGGCGGGCGTCGTGAAATGCCAGCTTGAGGCGGCGGGCAATCAGGCTCTTGGCGATGCCGGGCGGGCCCAGCAAGAAGAGGCTCTCGCCGCTGAGGGCGGCCAGCAGACCGAGGCGCAGGGCATCCTGCCGTTCGTAGAGCCCCTCGCCAAGGGCCGCCAGCAGCCGGGGCAGCCGCTCCTGGATGGGAATAAGACGCGCGGGGTTCTGGGCTTGAGCTAAAGACGACATAGAGACTGTTCCGAAGCTGGGATGATGATAGCCCCAAGGTGCGATATCCATTTGTTCGACCTTGGGTTTTGTCTTGTTATGATGTTTATTCTGGTATCTCTTGCCACAGAATACCCGACTCTGGCAGGAAAAAACGCCAGGGCGGTGCGATACCGTTGCAGCGCCCATGTGTGACCAGAGTGGTTATCAGCATCATGATCTGCGTGTCATGCCCGCATGCGCCAGATGATACGTTGCAAAGGGTGCAGCAAAACCGGTTCGAGTGTACCCTGCGCAACACGATTTTCCCCAATGCAGATCAAGAGTGAGTCGCCCCAGATGCAAGATCCCGTTCGTCAGAGCATGTTGGCCCGCATGGGCATTCAAAGCTGGCAGCTGCGTCGTCCGGCATTGCTGGGCGCAGAACCTGCTCCCGAACTTGAGCAACATACCGGCCAGACGGCCCCGGCCAGCAGCGCCCCGCTGCCCAGCGGCAAACTCTGGCTGCTGGCGCCCAGACTGCCTGCCACCACGCTGCTGGCGGATATCTGCCAGCTGCTCGGCATGACGCCCGATGAGGTCTCCCTGCTCAGCGAGCTGCCGCCCGCCGACCTGCAAAGGGCGGACACCTCCCCCCTGCTCTGGCTGACGGAGGCCAACCCCGCGCGGCCGGATGCGCTGATCTGCCCGCTCGTCCCCAGCGCCGCGCAAAAGCGCGCCCTGTGGCAACAACTGCGCCAGCACCTTGCGGCCAGCGCGGCGTGATCCTGCATCATGCCGCCGAGCCCCACCGTGATGCCGCTCTTTTTACCTGATTTTATACACGCCGCCCCTGCCACCCCCAGTGCC
Source organism: Aeromonas sp. QDB62 (assembly GCF_027705695.1). Taxonomy (NCBI): domain Bacteria; kingdom Pseudomonadati; phylum Pseudomonadota; class Gammaproteobacteria; order Aeromonadales; family Aeromonadaceae; genus Aeromonas; species Aeromonas sp. QDB62. The sequence goes on from NZ_JAPDCD010000002.1 coordinate 48,421, forward strand.
CAATATCTTGCCATCCGGAGCCCCCATGCCTGAGTTTCGTCCCCTGCTCGAGAGCGATTTCGACCTTGTTTACCCCATCGAGCAAGCCGCTCACAAGGAGCCGTGGAGTCAGGCCAACCTGCTCTCCTGCTTCGGCCCTCGCTATCTCAACGGCTTGATGCTGGTCGACGGTCGCCCGGCGGGCTTTTATATCTCGGATCTGGTGGCCGGTGACAGCTCGCTGATGAACATCTGCGTGCATCCGGCGTTTCAGGGCAAGGGGTTGGGACGGGCGCTGTTGCAGGCCTATCTGGCACGCAGCAAGCAAGCCGGCGCAGAGGCCTGGTTTCTCGAGGTGCGGGCCGGTAACCAGACCGCCATCAACCTCTACGAGAGCGCCGGTTTTGCCGAATATTGCCGCCGCGCCGACTACTACGGCACCGGCAACGATCGGGAAGATGCGGTATTGATGTCGCGACTGTTCGATTTCGGCTGATCCGGCCAATTCGCCGTGCTCAGGCGTCTTGGCCCCCTCAATCGAGGGGGGCGTTGTCCAGCGCGGGGTCCTGCAAGGAGAGGGTCGTGTGCACCACCGCCTCGAATCCGGCGGCAGAGAGCGGCATATAGAAGCCCCGCTGCCAGGTTTTTCCGGGCATCCAGATCTGGTCGATATCCACCACGACCTTGATGGGCCTGAGGGGCTGACCCGGCTGCTGGATATAGATACCGGGCGGTGTGGCGACCTTGGGAAAGCGGCGCAGGATCTGCTCGCTGCCATCCCCCTTGCCCGGGTTGAGCCGCACCTTCACCAGCCGGGCGAGCGGGCCTGCCATCTCCTTGCTCTGCCAGAATTTCTTCTCCAGATCGCCGCAGCGGCGGCACTTGGGGGTCTCCAGCACATAGAGCAGCGGATAACCCAACGCCAGCGCCTGTTGCTGGGCCTGATGATACCCCTCGGCTCCCTGATACCAGGGATTGGCGGGCCCCTGAGCCCCCTTGCCAAAAAAGAACCAGGCTGCACCGCCACCCACCACCATGAGCCCGACTGCGGCCAACGCTACTTTCACCCACAGATTCATATCGTTAACCCTCTTTGCACTCCCTTGCAGTATCGGCCAGCCTGCCCGAAGGCGTAGCTATTTGCACTCTTTGTGATCCAAGACAAACGGCGAACACTTGTAAGCTGTAATGTTGGAGTTTAAACTCTAGCCCGATTTTTAGTGCCCTCGCGGGCGTACAACTGTAATTAAAGGATGTTTGACTGATGCCGAAGCTTCATCTGGTTCGACTGATGCGTGAACGTATTGCCCAGCTTGGCAACAAGGCTGCCCTGCGGGTTCAGCAAGATGGCCAGTGGCGCGCCATCGGCTGGCGTACTCTGGGCCAGGCCATGGACTACTGCGCCCAGGCGCTGATCCGTGCCGGCCACCAGCCAACCGAAATGGTCGGCATCTACGCCCGCAACATGCCGGAGTGGACCCAGGCCGATCTCGGCATCCTTGCCGCCCGCGGCGTCAGTGTCCCAATCTACCCCACCAGCACCCTCGAACAGCTGCGCTATATCGTGCGCGATGCCAACATCGGCCTGCTGTTCGTCGGTGAACAGCCCCAGTTCGATCAGGCGCTCAACTTGTTAAAGGATGGCGAAATCCGCCAGATCGTCGCCCTCGATGGCAACGTTAATCTGCACGGCTGCCCGCAAGCGAGCCACTTTCAGGAGTTTCTGGTCTCCGGCAACCATCAGCCCAGCGAACAGGTGCTACGGGAGCGCGAGAGTCAGTACCGGATGGACGACCTGCTGACCCTGATCTACACCTCCGGCACCACCGGCGAACCCAAGGGGGTGATGCTCGATTTTGCCAACGTTGCCGCCTGTTTCGAGATGCACAACAGCCGCCTCGACCTCAATCCGCAGGATGTGTCGCTCTGCATGCTGCCGCTCAGCCATGTGTTCGAGCGGGTCTGGAGTTTCTACGTGCTCTACTGCGGTGGTGAAAACGTCTATATCCGCGACCCGCAGAAAGTGATGGATGTGATTGGCGAAGTACAACCGACCGTGATGTGCGCCGTGCCGCGCCTCTACGAGAAGGCCTACGCCATGATCCAGGCCAAGGTGGCTCAGGCGCCGGCCCTGCGTCGCGCCCTGTTTGGCTGGGCGACCAAGGTAGGCAAGCAGATGGTTGCTACCCGTCAGGCGGGCAAATCCGCCTCCCCGCAACTCTATGCCCAGCTCTGGCTGGCGGAGCGACTGGTGTTTCGCAAGCTGCGTGCCCGCTTTGGCGGCCGTACCCGCTTCCTGCCGGTGGCAGGCGCCCGTCTGGCCGATGATGTAAACCTCTTCTTCCAGGCGATGGGGCTCAATCTCAAGTACGGCTACGGCATGACCGAAACCACAGCCACCGTCTGCTGCTATGAAGACAGCCAGTTCAAGCTCGGCTCCATCGGCACAGCACTGAACGGCATCGAAGTGAAGCTGGGTGAGAACAACGAATTGCTGGTGCGCTCCCCCACCGTGATGCGCGGCTACTACAACAAACCGGACGCCACTGCCGAGGTGATGACCGAAGATGGCTTCCTGCGTACCGGCGATGCCGGTGAGCTCGATAGCCAGGGCAATATCTACTTCACCGAGCGCCTCAAGGAGCTGATGAAGACCTCCAACGGCAAATATGTGGCCCCGCAACTGGTGGAAGGGACCATCGGCAAGGATCGCTTTATCGAGCAGATCGCCATCGTCGCCGATGCCCGCCACTTCGTCTCGGCACTGATCGTCCCCTGCTTCGAGTCGCTGGAAGAGTACGCCCGCTCCATCAACCTGCAATACCAGTGCAAGAGCGAGCTGCTGCGCAACTCCCGGGTGAAGGAGTTCTTCGAAGCACGCATCGCTGACTTGCAAAAAGAGCTGGCCAAGTTCGAGCAGGTGAAGAAGTTCACCCTGCTGCCGAGCGCCTTCTCCATGGAGCTGGGTGAACTCACCCCCACCATGAAGCTGCGCCGCAAGATCATCGAGGCCAAGTACCAGAGCGAAATCGAGGCCATGTATAACCACGTCTGATATCGCCTCTACGTCCTCCCCAAGAAAGCCGTCCCCTCCCGGGACGGCTTTTTTGTTGCTCATTCAGCCTCGGTCAGCAAGGGGGGCATAAAGTGGTTCAGATATTCATCATCCCCTATGGATGAGATTCATCCCCCCATTTGACACCCGATGCCATGACGCTGACCACTCTCGACTTGCACGGCAAGAAACACTATTACCTGCTGCTCCACGACGAGCTCGGACTGGATCACTGGGCCCTGCAACAGAGCGAGCTGACCCGCAGGCTGGAGTCCATTGCCAGCAGCCAATTCTGGCTACATCCCGCCAGCAACAGCCTGTGCAAGATAGTGCCAGACAAGTACCCGCGCTGGAGCCTTGGCTGGTGGCGTCGGGATCTGCTCGGCAAGCGTCTGGTGGGTCATATCGATGCCCTGCGCGAGTGGCAGAGCAATCGCCGTCTGCGCAAAGCCGGGCTACAGGTGGTTCCCTGCAAGGCCGCCGGGATCGCCCTCAATCCACTCAATCCCCATGCCTCTTTTCTGGCAGTGCACTACCTGGCGGAGCACTGCTCCGGCGAACACTACTTCAAACAGGCAGGGGAGAACGATCGCCTGGCCCTGCTGCATCGGCTCGCCCAGGATCTCTATCACCTGGCCAAGCACGGCTACTATCATCGGGATCTTCATCTGGGCAACCTGATGCTATCCCCTGCCGGCAATATCGTCTGGATCGATACCCATGTGCGCCGCCTGCCCAGCAATCTGGAGCGGCTGCGTCAGACATTTTTAGACTCAATAGAGCCAAACAAACTGTTCGGGCAGTTCTACCGGGATTATCTGCTGACCCAACTACGTCATCTGGCTGGTTTGCCTCAGCCGCAATCCATAACGCCTTAACCAATAAAAAAGCCGCTCATCGAGCGGCTTCTGGTTTATTTGATATCAGGCTGTGGTGGTACTGGTACCGAAGTAGTCGGCCAGGAAGTCATCGAACGACAGGCTGTCGCTGCGCTCGCGCTCCCGCTGCTTGGCCAGCGAATCCTTCGCCTCACCGGCAAAGTAGGCCTCATCCCAGTACTGCAGCTCCCCTGCAAGCAGCTCCTCGCGATAACGGGTCGCCAGCTTGTCGCCGTAGCAGCCATTGTCCTTGCCGCTCTCCAGCAGCTCCTTGAGCATGCGGGCGGAGTAGGTGAGCTCGGGGTCGAGCAGCTTCTCCCGGTGCATCGCCAGCGTCTCGCGGTAGCGGTTGCGGCCGCAGCAGCGATCCAGCAGCTCGGCTACCTGAGCCAGCTCGTCGAACAGCTTGAGACCGTACTCTTTGAGGCCAATGGCATTGCCCTGCTCATCTTCAAGCATCAGGCCGGGACGACGCCCTTCCAGCACCACCTTGTTCTGGTTGCGGCGGTTGCGGGCAATCTCCTCGTCACTCAGCACCGGAGAGGGGCGCAGCAGGCACCAGACCAGGAACAGGTCGAAGAAGCGAATCTGATCCGCATCGATACCGAGCGGGGTGAAGGGGTTGACGTCCACGGTGCGCAGCTCGATGTATTCGATGCCGCGCTGATCCAGCGCATCCGAGGGCTTCTCGCCGCTGCGCGGGGTGCGCTTGGGGCGGATCGGGGCGTACAGCTCGTTCTCCAGCTGCAGCACGTTGTCGTTGAGCTGACGGTACTCGCCATTCACCTTGACCCCGATCTTGGCGAACTCGGGGTCATGGGTATTGATGGCACGGCGCAGGCTACTGACATAAGCCGGCAGGCTGTCGTGGCTGATCTTGAGCCCCGCCTGGGAACTGTTGGTGTAACCGAGATCAGAGAGACGCAGCGCGGTGGCGTAAGGCAGATAGAGGGTGCCCTTGCCGGTCTTCTCGAACGGCAGGTTGCTCTTGCGCCCTTTGAGGAAGGATTCGCAGATGGCCGGGGAGGCACCAAACAGATAGGGCACCAGCCAGCCGAAGCGGTAGACGTTGCGAATAAGCCCCATGTACTTGTCGGAGATAAAGCGCTGGCTGCAGCAGCCGACGCACTCCAGATCCTGCCACTCGCACCAGAAGCTATCGGGCATGGAGAAGTTGAAGTGCACCCCGGCGATCACCTGCATCAGGCTGCCATAGCGGTTCTTCAAGCCCTGCCGGTAGAGGGTCTTCATCTTGCCGATGTTAGAGCTGCCGTACTGGGCCAGCCGGATGCTCTCTTCCCCGCCGACGAAGCAGGGCATGGAGAGCGGCCAAATCCGCTCGTTACCCAGATGCTGAATCACATGGTGATGGATGTCGCCGAGCTGATCCATCAGACTGTCGATGGAGTCGGTGGCCGGGGTAATGAACTCCAGCAGGCTCTCCGAGTAGTCGGTGGTGATATTGGGATGGGTCAGGGCCGAGCCCAGCGCCCGGGGATGGTCACTCTGGGCAAGTCGGCCATCCGGCGTGATGCGCAGGCATTCACGTTCGATCCCGCGCCGGATCCCCTTGAGCGCGGTGCGGCGCTCCGGTGATCCCAACGCATTCAGCAACTCGGTGAGCGACAAGCTTGTTGTAGTCATATTCACGGCTCATGTGAGGCCGCCCCATCCGGCGCGGCTCTTGATTTTTATAAAGCGTCAGTTACGGCAACTGCAGCGGATAGATGGGAAGATGAAGCTCCTGCAGGGGTTTTTCAAGCTTTTGCTTGTCTCCCACCACCACGATCACCATGTCGGCCGGATTGAGCCAACGGGCGGCACTGGCCTTCAGCGCCTCGGGCGACACCGTCTTGATCAGGTTGCTCTGGGCCTGCACATAGTCCGGCTTCAGATCATACATCACCATCTGCAACAGGAAGCCTGCCTTCTGGCCTAGGGTCTCGTAGGAGAGGGCATCCTGCTGGGAGACCGCACTGCGCATATAGGCCAGCTCGACCGGGGTCGGACCGCTCTTGCGGTAGGTGTCCATCTCCTTGAGGAACTGACGGATGGCATCGACGGTCGCATCGGCCCGCACATTGGCGCCGGTGGCGAAGGTACCCACCTCGCGGTTGGCGGAGAAACCGGAGCTGGCGCCGTAGGTGTAGCCCTTCTCTTCCCGCAGGTTGAGATTGATGCGGCTGTTGAAGTTACCACCCAGGTTGAAGTTCATCAGCCCGGCGGTGAAGTAATCCCCCGTGGTATCGAACGGCATGGCACGACGACCGATGCGGATCACCGACTGGGGCGCCCCCGGCTTGTCGACCAGATAGATGCCCGGCTTGGCCTGCTCACCCTTGAGCTTGAGATCCCCCAGGGTCGGCGTGGCCCCCTTCCACTCGGTCAGGAAGCCCAGTTGCTCCTCGATCTGCTTCTGGCCCACATCACCGACCACTACCACTTTGGCATTGGTGGGGTTGTAGTAGGCCTGATAGAAGTGCTTCACATCCGCCAGCGTCAGCTTGGCCACATCGGCCGGCACCCCGTCGGAAGGCTGACCGAGGCGGTTCTGCTTACCGTAGACCAGCTCGCGGAACGCCTGCCCGGCCAGCCACTCGGGCTGTTGCTGCGCTTGTTGCATCCCTTGCAGCAGCTGCGCCTTGACCCGCTCGAAGTCCGCCTCCCGCATGCCCGGGCGCTCCAGCACCTCGCGCACCAGCGCCAGCGTCTGGGGCAACTTGTCCGCCAGAGAGCTGACGGTGATCAGGTTGTTGTACTGGGCGCTGGAGACATCGATGGAAGAGCCCAGCTTTTGCAGCTCGTCGCTGAGCTGAGCCTCGGTCAGGCGCACCGTGCCCTGCCCCATCATGGCGGCAGTCAGATTGGCCAGCCCAAGCTGCCCCTTATCTTCGGCACGAATGCCGCCCGGCAGGGCGATCATGATGGAGACGGCGGGGATCTCGTCACTCTTGGTGCCGATAATCTCGATGTTCTTGTCGAGCTTGCCGTGCCAGATGGCGGGCACCTTGACGCTCACCGCCTCGCTTGCCTTGGGCTGCACGCTGCGATCGAAATTGTCTTTCACCGGTCGTTCGGCCAGCGCCTCGTCATGCTTGCTGTAATCCGGCAGCTCACGCTTGGCGGGGGTAAAGTTCGGGGTAGCGACCTGCCACTCTGTCTTGCCCTTGGGCACCACGCTCAGCACCACCGCCGGTTTGCCCGCGATGAACTGGTCGTAAGCGGCCTTCACCTGCTCCGGGGTCACCTTGCCGATGGCATCGAGAGTCTTGAATACATAGTTGGGATCCTGAGTAAACACCTGACCCATGGCGAGCTGGCTCACCTTGCCGGAGACGCTATCCAGACCCCAGATGGCGGAGGCACGGTACTTGGCGATCGCCTTCTCCAGATCTTCCGGCTTGAGACCGCGCTGGGCGAACTCGCCGATCACCTTGTCCACCTCCCCCTTGAGGGTCTTGAGGCTGCCGTCCTGCGACGGATTGGGGTAGGCGTAGACGGTCAGGGTACAGGCCAGCTCTTCACAGTAGTGGGACGCCCCCACATCGATCGCCTTGCCGGTTTTCACCAGCGACTGGTAGAGCATGGAGCTGGCCGAGCCGCCGAGCACGTCGGCAAACATGTCGAGCGCCGGCTCCTGCGGATCGCCAAGAGAGACGGTGGGGTAACTGATATAGAGCAACGGCAGGTGTACCTTGTCCTGCAGCGTCACATAACGGGTCTCGGGCAGGGTCACCGGCTTGGGAGCAGGCTCAGCCACATCCGGGCCGCGCGGGATAGAGCCGAAGTACTGCTCAATCCACGCGAGGGCCTGCTTGCTGTCAAAGTCGCCGCCCAGTGTCAGGGTGGCGTTGTTGGGGCCATACCAGCGCAGGAAGAACTGCTTGAGGTCGTTCACATCGACCCGGTCGAGATCTTCCACGTAACCGATGGGCTGCCAGGAGTAGGGGTGAGTGCGCGGATAGAGCGCCTCCCCCACTTTCTCGCTCACCAGCCCGTATGGCTGGTTATCGACCCGCTGGGCCCGCTCGTTCTTGACGGTGGCGCGCTGGATCTCGAACTTCTTCTGGCTCACAGCATCGAGCAGGAAGCCCATCCGATCCGCCTCCAGCCAGAGCACTTTTTCCAGCTGGTTGGCAGGCACAGTCTCGTAGTAGTTGGTGCGGTCCTTGTTGGTGGTGCCGTTCATGTCACCACCGGCCTCGTTGATGATCCGCATATGCTCCTGATCACCGACGTGTTTCGAGCCCTGGAACATCATGTGCTCGAAGAAGTGGGCGAAGCCGGACTTGCCGACCGTCTCGCGGGATGAGCCGACGTGATAGGTCACATCGAGGTGCACCAGCGGATCGGAGCGATCGGGGGCCAGGATCACGGTCAGGCCGTTGTCCAGCTTGTACATCTGGTAGGGGATGGCGAGCTTGCCCTCCTCCTTGCCCTGTTCGGCGATCAGGGTCGGTGCCGCCAGCACCGGCAGGGTGAAGCCCAGCAGAATCGTTAAAGGTATGACTTTGTTCACGGTAACCTCGTGAGTGACAAAAACAGGCTAGAAAATGTGACTGGCCAGCAGAAAAACCAGGGCATAACGGAACAATTTGCCGAGCCCGATCAGGATAAGAGAGCGCCAGAAGGAGAAGCGCAGCCAACCGGCCAACAGACAGAGACCATCACCGACCACCGGCGTCCAGGCAAGCAGCAGACACCAGTGACCATGTTGTTTGAGCCAGCCTAAGGCTTTTTGTTCCCCACGGCCTTGAAAATCTTCCGGTTTCTTCTTGAAGGTGGCGAGCCAGCCGAGCCACCAGGTGGTCATGGAGCCGAGGGTATTGCCCAGCGTCGCCCACAGCAGCAGGCTCGCCATGCTCCACTCCCCCTTGGCCGCCATGGCCCCCAGCAGCACTTCGGAGCTGCCGGGCAGCAGGGTGGCGGAGGTGAAGGCGCTCAGAAACAGCCACCCCAGACCCATCTCGGTAATGCCATTCATCCGGGCAGGCCGTCGGCCGCAGGCATCCGCAGCAACAGCTTGCCACGCACATGGCCCCCTTCGATGGCCTGATGGGCCAGCGCACCCTCAGCCAGAGCGAACTCACCGGCGAGGGTGACCTTCACCTCCCCCTGACGCAGCAGCATCAACATCTGACCCAGCTGCTTCTGATCGGGGTGAACCAGCATGCCGACCACCTCGATACCCGCCGCAGCACCCGCATCCTTGATCAGCTGGGCGGTAATAGTGGGCACCGTCACCAGACGGCCACCCGGCTTGACGCAGGCGAGCGCCGCCTTGCCGCTCTCGCCGCCCACCAGATCCAGCACCAGATCGACCTGACCGGCCTCTGCCACCACCCGTGCTGGCCAGTTTGCGTCGTGGTAGTCCACCATCCAGCGCGCCCCCAGAGCGTGCAGGAAGCCATGGTTGTCCGGGCTTGCGGTAGCCACCACCTCGGCGCCATAGGCGCTGGCAAACTGCACCGCCAGATGGCCGACACCACCGGCACCGGCGAGGATCAACACCCGCTGGCCGCTCTGGAGGGCCCCGTGCTCAAACAGCCCCTGCCAGGCGGTGAGACCGGCCAAGGGCAACGCAGCCCCCTGCTGGAGGCTCACCCCGTCGAGTTTGACCAGCTCGCTCTCGCTTGCCACCACAGACTCCCCGTAGCCACCGGCGCTCAGGGGAAACCCAACCATGCCGCACACCTGATCACCTTCGACCAGCGAGGTCACGCCGGGGCCCACCTTCTCCACCACGCCGGAGACGTCATAACCCGGCGTCCAGGGCAGCTTGTCCTTGTTCTGGGCCGCCGCCCAGCCAAGGCCTGCACGGGTTTTGGCATCGATGGGATTGACCCCGGCAAAGCAGATGCGCACCCGCACTTCGCCATCGGCTGGCACCTTATCGAGGGAAGGGTTGAGCTTGAGTACCGAGGGGTCACCGAATGCGGTAATCTGTAGTTGCGTCATTGCACAATCCATCCTGTTGATTGATCAAGGGTCAACAGAATAACAGCGAGGACACCATGGCTCGAATGTTTCTTATTCCTCTGTTGCTGGCACTGGGGTGGTGGGCGTTTCTGCTCTACTTCCGCATCCCGCTCAAACAGGGGGCCAAGGGGTTTTACTGGATCATCGGTATCGGTGGCGGACTGGCCGCCTTCCTCAGCCTGATGATGGTGCTGACTCACTGAGTGCTACCGCCGCTTTATAACGACAAAGGCCACCGCATTCCGGTGGCCTTCTCATTACCCGGGTTGCTGCTCCAGCGCCGGATTGAGGTAGTAGTGGCGATTACTCCCCTGCCCCAGTACCCCTTGCGACAGCAGATGGTGGAACACCCGATCCACCTCCTCCAGCGAGAGTGACAGCGCCTGCGCCACCGAGCGCTTGCTGCACTTGAGCTCACCGCTCACCAGCGCACCGTGAACCTGCGCCAGCACTTCGGGAGCGGGCTCGGGGGGTATCATCGGCTCGTGCTGAGCCGCCATCGCCAGCGCTTCCTGCGCAGCAAGGCGGGCTTGCTCTTGCTGCCAGCGCCACATCCGGCGAAAGCGGTTCTCCTCGCCGATCAAGCTGACGAAGAAGGCGCCAAACACGTCGAGCAGCACCGAGAGGAAGCAGACCAACAGGAACTGCACCTGACTGATGCTCATCCCCACCCCGTCCGCCAGACTGCTCATCAGCCCCAGCATGGAGGATTGTTCGTTGACCGGCTTGGCATCGCGCTGCTGGCGCAGCTCATCCTGCTGCAAGCGCAGCTTGGTGTTGGCGTGCTGCAACGAGGAGACACCGCTAGAGATGCGCTCCAGCTCGATATATTTGCGGGCCGCCTCTTCGTTGAGCTGGATCTGCCGCTCGATGCTGGCGATCTGCTCGTCGAAACGGGCAAGCTCCCGCTCGTGGCGTGCCTGCTGGCTCAATACCGTGTTGGTGGCACTGTTGATGCCACCGATACTGCCGCCAATGGAGATGGCCGCCAGCACGCTGTAGAACAGCAGAGACCAGAAAGCGCCGCCCAGATCCCGCCGCGCCTTGCGCTCACCGTACTCGTACCAGACGTAAAACTTGCCCAGTTCGAAGATGATGGCCAGCCCGCCAAACAGCCACTTCATCAGCGGATTGTCATCGATGGAGAGGAACAGCAGCAGGGAGAAGATGATGGAGGCCAGAATGGCCAACCCGGTGAAACTGTATACCGTCGTCAGAGCAAACCACCCCTTGGGGTAGCGCAGCGCGGAGGAGTCCTGTGTGGTCATGATGAAGGGGTGTGCTGTGCAGGAAAAGTTGGCTGCCGATTATAGTCGTCGAGCCCGCGTAGAGAAGGGCAAATGACTGAATTCCTTCAGATTGACAACCAGCTGCCCAGAGTGCGACCAAAACGGACAAATCGGCAGCAGAAACGCGATACAATCCCCTCCTGACTTAATCGAATGGTGAGATGCACTACGGTTCCGCTCGGGTTCAGCCCCGATCAGTAGACTCATCCACCGTTGCAATTATCCGAGGCCATCATGAACAGTAAGACCACTTTGCTACTCTCCCTTCTTCTGATTACCGGCAGCGCCGCTGCGACACAGCAATATCAAGAGAGCAGTGGCTCCGAATTCTCCGTCGATGAGCTTAAATTCAATCTGGACTGGGATGACAAGCAGTTCGGCTGGACCCAGAACGACTGCCTCGATCTGGGGATCGGCGAAACCGCTCCGGCCGACTGCAAGGCGGTCAAATTCAATCTGGAAGATGAAGAGAACCGCAATCAGCCACCCAGCACCAACCAGCTCTCCGCCCCTCAGGGTAATAACCAGTAATGGTCAGGGGCCAATCGTGGCCCCGACTCCACGACTATTACCAGTAGTTCTCCGCACTGATATTACCCGGCGCCCGCCGCAGATTCTTGGCCAACCCCAGCGCCAGCAAGGTCTGCTGGGTCTCTTTCACCATCTCCGGGTTGCCACAGATCAGCACCTGGCTCAGCTCGGGTGAAAATTCCAGCCCCACTCGCGCCTGCAACCGACCTTCGGCGATGGCAGCCGGGATCCGCCCTGCCATCGCCTCGGGCCACGGCTCACGGCTGACAAAGGGAACATAACAAAAGCGTTCGCTATATTGCCCGGCAAAGCTGGCGATAAGTGGCTGATAACTTAGCTCTTCGCCTTTGCGCACCCCGTGCACCAGCACCAGATTCTCGAAACGGTTAAACACCTCGCCATCGGCCAGCATGGAGAGGAACGGACCGATGGCCGTACCGGTCGAGAGCAGCCAGAGATCGCGCCCGGCGGGCACCTCATCGAGCGTCAGGAAGCCGGTCGCCTGGGATTGCACCAGCAGGGTATCACCGGCTTGTAGTGAGCCGAGCGAGGGGGTCAGTTCACCACTGGGGATCTCGACCAGATAGAACTCGTGGTATGGCGCAGAGGGAGGATTGACGAAGGAGTAAGCGCGCTGAATGCGGCGATCGCCCTGCTCGAGGGCCAGCTTGGTGAATTGACCTGCCTTGTAGGGGGCCAGATCGGCCGCTACGCGCAGGGAAAACAGGGTGGGTGTCCATTCGATGCGTTCGATGACGCGACCTTCGACCCAGGCTGCCATAAGGATCTCCTCCAGTGGAACAGACCTTCACTCTACCCCCGGACCCCAAAATAAAAAACCCGCGCAAAAGCGCGGGTTTTTTCTGCAAAAGCGAATCGCTATTACAGGGCAACAACCTGGATCTGTACGGTTGCTTTAACGTCAGCGTGCAGCTGAACGGCAACTTCGTACTCACCGGTGTTACGCAGAACGTTGCCCATACGGACTTCGCTCTTGGCAACAGCAACACCAGCAGCAGTGATGGCTTCAGCCACGTCACGGGTACCGATGGAACCGAACAGCTTGCCTTCGTCGCCAGATTTGGAGGCGATAACAACGGCAGCCAGTTCGGCCAGCTTGGCAGCGCGCTCTTCAGCGGCAGCTTTGCCGGCAGCCAGTTTGGCTTCCAGTTCAGCACGGCGAGCATCGAAAGATTCGATGTTAGCCTTGGTAGCCATAACAGCTTTGCCTTGCGGGATCAGATAGTTACGGGCGTAGCCAGCTTTAACAGCGACTTGATCACCCAGACCGCCCAGTTTGGCGATTTTGTCGAGCAGGATAACTTGCATTACCTTTCCTCTAGAGAAGTTGAGTTAGGCTTAAGTGCCGGACCGATTCTTACTTGTTGTGCAGATCGGTGTACGGCAGCAGAGCCAGGTAACGAGCACGCTTGATGGCGCGTGCCAGCTGACGCTGATACTTGGCGCGGGTACCGGTGATACGGCTCGGTACGATCTTGCCAGATTCAGTGACGTAGTTTTTCAGAGTAACGATATCTTTGTAGTCGATCTCGGTAACGTTCTCGGCGGTGAAGCGGCAGAACTTACGACGACGGAAATAACGTGCCATGGCCTTTATCCTCTATTCAGTGATCCAGAATTACTCTTCGGAAGCAGCTTCGGTAGCTTCTTCACGGCGCTCGTCGTCACGACGGACAAAACGCTCTTCCTTGGCCTTGGCCATCGGAGAAACTTCAGTCACAGCGTGCTTGGTGCGCATGATCATGTTGCGGATAACGGCATCGTTGAAGCGGAAGTTGGTTTCCAGCTCATCGATAACGGCTTGCTCTGCTTCTACGTTCATCAGAACGTAGTGGGCTTTGTGCAGTTTGTCGATCGGGTAAGCCAGCTGACGACGGCCCCAATCTTCCAGGCGATGAATGGTGCCACCGGAGGTGGTGATAGCGCCGGTGTAACGCTCGATCATGCCGGGTACTTGCTCGCTCTGGTCCGGATGAACCATGAAGACGATTTCGTAATGACGCATTTTAGCTCCTTACGGATTAATTCAGCCTCCGCCCAGGTGCAGCCAGACCTCGGAGGCAAGGAACATAAAGGTGTTTAGTCGCTGCTTTTCTAGGGCGGCGTATTGTACAAAATCACATCCTTCACTGCAACTGACTGCCTCAAATGTTTTTCCCGATGGAAATGATACAAAAGACCAATTGATAATGGTTATCATTTAGATCTATTCTCTCTCCATATCCTTATGGAGGGTGATGCCATGCAACCCGCACTGACAACAACGATCCCGGCCCGCAAATTCAAACTGACCCTGCTCGGGCCTGCCTTTATCGCCGCCATCGGTTACATCGATCCGGGCAACTTCGCCACCAATATCCAGGCGGGCTCTACCTTCGGCTACCAGCTGCTGTGGGTGGTGGTGTGGGCCAACCTGATGGCCATGGTGGTGCAGACCCTCTCGGCCAAGCTCGGCATCGTCACCGGCAAGAATCTGGCGGAGCACATTCGCGACCGACTGCCTAAACCGGCGGTGTGGGCCTACTGGGTGCAGGCAGAGATCATCGCCATGGCCACCGATCTCGCCGAATTTATCGGCGCCGCGGTCGGCTTCAAGCTGCTGCTTGGTGTCACCCTGCTGGAAGGAGCCTGCATCACCGCCGTGGTGACCTGGGGGATCCTGATGTTGCAATCCCGCGGCCAGAAACCGCTGGAGTTCGTAGTCGGTGGCCTGCTGCTGTTTGTCGCGGCAGCCTACATCGTCGAACTGATCTTCTCCCGCCCCCATCTGCCCAGCCTGCTGGAGGGCGCCCTCTTCCCCGGCCTGCCCAACAGCGATGCCGTCTATCTGGCCGCCGGGGTGCTCGGTGCCACCGTGATGCCCCACGTCATCTACCTGCACTCGGCGCTGACCCAGCACACGCAGGATCAGGGCTCGGTCAGCCAGCGGCTGCACACCACCCGGGTCGATGTGGCGATCGCCATGACCATCGCCGGCTTCGTCAATCTGGCGATGATGGCGATGGCGGCCGCCGCATTCCACAGCTCTGGCCACCAGCAGGTGGCGGAGCTGGAATCTGCCTACCAGACCCTCACCCCGCTGCTGGGTCAGGCGGCTGCCACCCTGTTTGGCCTCTCTCTGGTCGCCTCCGGCATCAGCTCTACTGTGGTGGGCACCCTGGCCGGGCAAGTGGTGATGCAGGGCTTTGTCCGCTTTACCATCCCACTCTGGCTGCGTCGCGCCATCACCATGGCTCCCGCCTTCGTAGTGATCGCCATGGGGCTCAACACCACCGAAATTCTGGTGCTGAGTCAGGTGGTCCTGAGCTTTGGTATCGCACTGGCCCTCATTCCGCTGTTGATGCTGACCGGCGATCGGGCGCTGATGGGGGAACATCGCAACCACCCCGTCACCCAGGCGATAGGCCGCCTTATCGTCGCGCTGGTGATCGGCCTCAACGCCTACCTGCTGGTTGCCATGATCTAGCAAACCGTCAAGCAACAGAGGGGCTCATTAACGCTGGTTAATGAGCCCCTTCGCACTTTGGCGTATGCTGCCGCTTTCTCTTCTCATTTCTCGTTGCGGGAGCCTTGCCATGGAACATACTCGATCCAGCTTCGTGCTGGGCCATCATCAGGAGCAGGCCAGCGTGGTCTGCTGCCAGCGCGGTGATACCACGCTGCTGGTCACCGACCTCACCCCCTTTCATCCCCAGAGCCATCTCTGGCCCGATCAGCCGGGGGATGTGGGCCATGTTCGCTGGGAAGGGGGCGAAGCCGCGATTGGCCCTTGCCGGATGGGAGCCATCAGCCCGGATGGCGAGCTGTTCGTCGATACTGCCATTCCAGTCAAACGAGGGGCTGAAGGGTGGCGTTTCGTGGTGGTGCATCCGCTGACCGGTGACCACGCACTGGCCGTCGGCAGCCAGGTCGAGTTGCAAGTGGATAGCACCACCCGCCACGCCCTGAGTCTGGGCCACAGTGGCTGCCATCTGGCCGCGCTGGCGCTCAATCGGGTACTTATCCCCTACTGGTGCAAGGAGGTAAGCGAGCGTGATGCGCTGGGTCAGCCCGACTTCGACCGCCTTGCCATCCAGAGTTCACGGGTCGAGCCCATGGGCTCACGCGAGCAATACCGCATCGGCAAAAGTCTGCGCAAAAAGGGAGTCAACAGCGAAGCGCTGCTGGCGGATCTGGCGCTGATTGAAGAGCAGGTCAATCAACAACTGGCCGACTGGATCGCAGCCGGGGGCGAGATCCGCCGCAGCCGCGCTGGCGAGGCGATCATCGATTCCCGCTACTGGCACTGCACGCTGGAAGGTCAGGAGGTGACCATCCCCTGTGGCGGTACCCATGTTGCCTCGCTCGCCGAGTTGGGAGAGGTCAAGGTACAGCTCACTCAGGTGGAAGAGGGCTTTGCCATGCTGACCCATGTCACGCCAACCGGCGCCTGTTGACCACCAGGGGTCAGCGCCCAGAGTTGGCAATAGAGACGTATCGCAAAGAGGGGGCATCATCATGCCCCCTCAACGCCAGCCCTGACGAGCCGGGGTGCTTCTCTTTTAACCACTCCCTGATTAGAATGCGCCTCCCACAGGAGGCACATCACATGAGTAGTACCCAACTGCGCACCACCCCGGATCGACTTCGTTATCTGGTTCTCTACGAAGGCATCGGGCTGGCGCTGGTCGCACCGCTGATCAGCCAGCTGTTTGGTCAGGGCGTCGCCGAGGTCGGTTCGCTGGCCATCTTCTTCTCCATCGTCGCCACCGCCTGGACCTACGGCTGGAACCTGTTGTTCGACAAGGGGTTGCTCAAACTTTGCGGGCGCGCCAACAAGCGACCACTCGACCGCTTCCTGCACGCTTTTGGCTACGAGGCGAGCTTTATGATGCTCTCCCTCCCCTGTGTCATGTTCTGGCTCGATCTGGGGCTGTGGGACGCCCTGATGCTGGATCTCGGCTTCGTCGCCTTCTACCTCGTCTACATCATGCTCTTTACCTGGGCCTATGAACGGATCTGGCCGCTGCCATCCAGCCCGCAGACGGCATGAATCCTCAGCCACAACAAGGCTGACAGAAGGAACTGGCACAGCAGGAAAAGTCAGGAAGCACTAACCGGAAGGATGTGAGAACCCCATAAAAACAATGCCAGTCAGCAAGCTGACTGGCATTGGACAAAACAGACTTTCGGACTTACTTGACGGCGTCTTTCAGAGCCTTGCCAGCCACGAATGAAGGCACGTTGGCAGCAGCAATCTGGATCTCGTTACCAGTTTGCGGGTTACGACCGGTGCGGCCTGCGCGGTGGGTGACCTTGAAGGTGCCAAAACCGACCAGTTGCACAGCATCGCCTTCTTTCAAGCTCTGGGTAATACCATTGATGATCTCTTCCAGAGCCACTTTGGCCTGAGCTTTGCTCAGATCTGCTTTGGCGGCAATCGCATCGACAAGTTGAGCTTTGTTCATAACATTTCCTTTATGATCGGGCATTTAGCGCTGGGTCACTCTATGCAAAAAAAAACGCACAGGCAAAGCCTTTATCGAGCCGAACGCGTCAAACGCTGGGGTTTTCATCAAGATCTGCGGAAATAGTCACATTCCACACCAGAAAAACTGCGGACCGGCCTGAAAGCTGCAGGCATGGGGAAACGATAGAGAGCCTATTTCTTCGTCACTTAACAATATCCCGGCATGGCTATTGACGCTTGGTCAGATTTTCCCTAGTTATAGGTAATGTCACTGCTCAAACGGCTCGGAAGCCCATCAAACGCCCAGCCTTTGCCCCACGGAGGGATTATGTTGACGAAACTGGAACAGACCAAACAGGCGCTGGCTGGCAAGCATAAGGCTATCGATGACTGGCTGGATGCAAGGCAAGCGTTGCTGGTCGAGTATATGCGGCTGGCAGGCCTCACCCCGGCCCGCACCAAGCAACGCAACCTGCCAAAAACGGAAGAGCTGCAGCACTTTTGCGAAAAGCTGGTCGACTATGTCAGCGCCGGTCATTTCGAGATCTACCACCATGTGGTCACCGCCTTCGAGCAAGCCAGCGGCGAAACGCTGGAGCTGGCCAAGCGAATCTATCCCCACATTCGTACCAGCACCGAATTCGCTCTCGAGTTCAACGACAAATACAGCGATGCCGACGAGGCCCAACTGCTGCTGCTGGATGACGATCTCAACGAGCTGGGTCCGGTACTGGAGGAGCGCTTCAAACAGGAAGATCGTCTGGTCAAGGCGCTCCATGTGGTGGAATCCTTGACTACCCAGCAAGCCTGAACGCCATTTTCGGAGCAAGTTCAAGATACTGGCAACCAAGGTGGATTACACTCAGAGCAATGACCCTAGCGTCCACACTTATTGCATACAGGAGATGAGCATGTCTGAGCGCCGCCGTTTTGCACGGATCCTCTACTTGACCATGGCAGAACTAACTCAGGGGGAACAGAAGTGGCAGACTCAGCTGGTCGATGTCTCCTTGCAGGGAGCCCTGTTGATCCGCCCCGACGACTGGGAGAGTCGTGACAACAAAGAGTACCAGCTCAGCTTTGTGCTCAGCGGTAGCGATATCGAAATCAAGATGCAGGTCGAGCTGACCCACGAGGCCAGCAAGAAGCTGGGTTTCTATTGCCACCACATCGACATCGACAGCGCCACCCACCTCAAGCGGATGATCGAGCTCAACGTCGGCGACGAAGAGCTGCTCCACCGCGAGCTGGAACAACTGCTGAGCGAGCATCTGGAGCATAGCCAGCCCTGATGGCAGGTTCCACCCCGTAAAAAGAGCGCCGAGGCGCTCTTTTTTGCTGTTCTGTTGTCTCAATTACAATGCGGGACGATTACAGCGCCTCGAGAGCCTCGGACAGCTTCTTGACCGGCACCACTTCCATCCCTTCGATGGGGTGCTTGGGGGCATTGGCGTGCGGCACGATGGCGCGACGGAAACCGTGCTTGGCTGCCTCCTGCAACCGCTCCTGACCAGACGGCACCGGACGAATCTCACCGGAAAGGCCCACTTCGCCGAACACCACCAGATCCTTAGGCAGTGCCTGATCCCGGAAACTGGAGACCATCGCCAGCAGCAGCGCCAGATCCGCACTGGTCTCCTCGACCTTGACCCCGCCGACCACGTTGATGAAGACATCCTGATCCGCCATCTGCAGCCCACCGTGACGATGCAGCACCGCCAGCAGCATAGCGAGCCGGTTATGATCCATGCCCACCGCCACTCGGCGCGGGTTGGAGAGCTGGGAGTAGTCCACCAGCGCCTGCAACTCCACCAGCAGCGGCCGGGTGCCCTCCCAGATCACCATGACGATGGATCCGGGTGCCTGCTCCTGACCCCGACTGAGGAAGATGGCGGAGGGGTTGCTCACCTCGCGCATCCCCTGCTCGGTCATGGCAAAGACCCCCAGCTCGTTGACCGCGCCGAAGCGGTTCTTGTGGGAGCGCAGGGTCCGAAAACGGGAGTCATGGCCACCATCGAGCAGCACCGAGCAGTCGATGCAGTGCTCCAGCACCTTGGGGCCGGCCAGACTGCCATCCTTGGTCACGTGACCCACCATGAAGATGGCCACATGATTCTGTTTGGCGTAGCGGGTCAGCAGCGCCGCCGCTTCACGCACCTGTGAGACCGAACCGGGGGATGATTGCACATCCGCCACATGCATCACCTGAATGGAGTCGATCACCATGATCTGCGGCTGCTCCTGCTGGGCAATCAGGCAGATCTGCTCGACGCTGGTCTCGGAGAGCATCCGCAGCTTGTCGGTGGGCAGCCCGAGGCGGTTGGCCCGCATCGCCACCTGCTGGAGCGACTCCTCGCCGGTGACATAGAGGGTTTTCATCCGCTCGGCCAGACCACACATGGTCTGCAGCAGCAGGGTCGACTTGCCCGCCCCCGGGTTGCCGCCGATCAGAATCGCCGAACCGGGCACCACGCCACCGCCAAGCACCCGATCCAGCTCCTTGAAACCTGAGGTAAAACGGGGGATTTCGGTGGTGGCGATCTCTGCCAATGTTTGTACCTGACTGCCGACCGCGCCGGCATAACCGGTGTATCGGGCACTCTTGCCAGCGGGGCTCACCGACCCGAGACGCACCTCGGTGATGGTATTCCACTCCTTGCATTCGCTGCATTGACCTTGCCAGCGTGTGAAGTCGGCACCACATTCGGAACAAACATAAGCAGTTTTATTTTTGGCCATTGATAACTCGGGGACAGGATGAATTCCTGCTTGATATACTTGTTTGCGACCGACAGATCAAACCCAGAATCGGAAAAGTGACTTTCCGTGGCAGGAACACATGGATTCAGAACACCAGCAACATCTGATTGAACAACTCGTCCCCTTGTTGCGGGAGAAAGATTTCGACGAGATCTTCAACCGCATGACCCAGGAGGAAAATAGCAACAGCCGTTTTCTGATCAAGATGGAGCTCAAGCGCAAGTGCTCACCCTGCCGCAGGGTCATCGACATGCGCGATGAGCTGGGGGATGAGTGCCTGGTGCATGAATTCGACGGCATCACCCACTTCATGCCCGCCGAGGCGATCGGCCTGTTTCAGTCCCAATGCTATCTCTACCGCGATATCTATACTCTCGGTGTCTACGAGGCGCTGCAACAGTGGCAAAAACAGCACCATAACGCCCGCGTGGATGGTCAGCTATCTCCCCCTGCCAGCCCCTTCCGGCAATATGACGTCAATACCATCGCCTTTGCCAGCTACTACGGCCGCCGTCAGGAGCGGATGCACTTCAGCTCGCCGGTGCTGATCAAGTTTCAGGACGGTGAGAAGCTGTTCGCCAAGAGTTCTGACCTATCACTTGGAGGCATGCGGGTCTCGGTCCCCTATATGCCCAACTACCACACCGGCGCCCAGGTGGAGGTCTTCTTTACCGGGCTGGAGCGGGACACCCCCAATCCGGTGCTGCACCAACCGGTCGGCTACCAGATACTCGGTGAAGAGAGCAAAGAGGGGAAATATTGGCTAAGACTGGTGCGATCGGGCGAGCAGCCCGCCTTCGATGCCTTCCTCAGCGACTTTATCGAGGCCAACAAGATCCGCTATCGGGTCAGCGTTGACTACCTGCTCTCCGCCGCCATCATCAAGGGCTATGAGCAATTCTACCTGCCGCGGATGACCGGCATGCCGCTCTTCTTCGGCACCGGCGACAGCCCCAACCTCGAGATAGCCCTGCGTACCGAGAACAACCAGCACCTGCTGGAGTATTGGCGCGACGAAAAGAACCGCGATGCCCTCGCGGGCCTCTTCAATGCCGAGCGGATGAAACGGCTCTGCCCGGCCCCCGGCACCACCACCGAGGTCATCATCTACTGCTTTACCCACACTGTGCGCAGCCATATCTACTTCTTCTCCGCGACCGCCGAGGAGCTGCGCCAGAGTGGCCTTACAGCCCTCTTTTTCCAGGTGGGCTCGCGCCGCCCCAGCTGGCGCGTCTACAAATTTTCGCTGGAGGCGTGTGATTTGGTCGAGGCGGATGTGGGCCAACTACAGGGGCAGGACAACCCGCAGTTGCAAGATATCCTGCTGCTCGAGCGGCTCAAGCAGATCGGCTATTGCGGCCTGCTGCAGGAGATCGGCCTGGAGTCCCAGCGCGAGGAGTTTCATCAGGAGGGGGTCAATCACAATGCCAACGAGCTGCAGCGCTTTGGCCACGAGCAGGGCGTCGCCCCGTTCGAGCTCGAAACCCTGCACTATGTCCAGTTGCGCAAGGAGCTGCGCTACATCCACAAGACGGCGGTCGCCATCCACCACAATGGCAAATCCTGGATCGGCTGGACCCGCGACATCTCGACTCACGGCCTGCAAATCGAGCTGGAAGAGGCCTTCATCGGCGAGAAGAACGATGTGGTGACCATCGCCCTGCCCCGTTTGCAGGAGCTCTCCAAGAGCATGGATCTGCAGCACCTCTCCTACCGGCTGGTCAGCCTCAACATGACCCGTACCGTGCTGCACCTCTGCATCGAAGGGGATTCGGATCGCCATACCGGCCGCCAATTCTTCAGCCTGCTGATCGAGAGCAACCAGAACAAGCTCAAGGCGGCGCAGGAGCAGCGCCGCTATCGGGGGCTGGCGCGGGCACTGCGCAACATCTACACCCATCACCTGTTCAACTCGCCGGTCTACGTCAACAAGCTGAAAGGGGCGCCCAAACCGGCCTCCATCGGCAAGTCGCTGCAACCGCGCAGTCTGCAGCGGCTGCTGCAAGCCTGTGCCGAGCTGCCGGAGCAGGAGAACCTCTACCCGCTGTTTCAGGGGGAACTGCTCAAGGAGCTGCTGATGAACCCGCTGCGCGCCATCGAGCGGGAGGACAAACCGAGAGAAGACGAGGTCTACATCGCCAGCATCCAGACCAAGGCGGGCCTGCCCATCTTCAACAGCCGGCTGGCCAGCAGCTTTGTCAGCAGCAAGGAGAAACGTCAGTTCATCGAACTGGCACAACAACAGGGAGAGTTTTACTCGGTACTGGTCGGCATCTCCCGCACCGGGCGGCCCGACACCAACTTCATCGCCAACGAGCTGGACTACATAGCCAAGTTCGCCATCCACAAGGCCAAGAAGCTGGAAGAGGAGCTGTGGAGCGTGGTGGGTGTCGGCGAGCTGACCGATACCACCCGGGCCACCCTGTTCCGCTTTGGCATCACGCCGCCGCTGAGCTGAAGATCTCGGAGCATACCCAAATGACGCAGGGCGCACGATGCGCCCTGTTTTTTGTCATGCCGCCTGCGGATTGAGCAGCCAGTCAAGGATCTGGGGGAAGTGATCCTCCTGCGCCTGCGGGGCGGTCAGCATGTTGATGTGGTCATAATCGAGGCGGTTACCATTGTCCCTGCCAAGGCGAGTGTGGCGGGTGACCGAGCCCATCTCGGCGCTGAAACGGCGCACATCGGTCGGGTGACCCAGCACCTTGTCCGCTTTGGCCGAAATCATCCAGAGCGGCGGCCAGTTGACCCGTGCTGCCGCCTCGTCATAGGCAAAACCGTCGTAGGGATCCTGCCAGGGGCCACACTTGACCCAGGGGATGGTCTCCTGCAGATAGCGCAGCGGCTCGTCGTCCGCCCCGATCTTCAGATTGCGAGCCGCCAGAAAACCGCGGCGGCGGGCCAGCCAGGGGGCCAACCGATTCCAGATCAGATCCACCTTCAGCCAGCGCTCGGGATTGTGCACCGACACTCCGCGCTTGGTGCCAAAAAACAGCAGACTGGCCACCTGCTCCGCCAGCTCGGGAAAGCGCACCAGAGTCGAGGCCATGATGACACCGCCCCAGGAGTGGGCCACCCAGTGCACCTTGAAGCCGTGATGGCGCGCGGCAATCCAGCGGTGCAGGGCGGGCAGATCCTCGGTGATCAGTTCGTGCTGACCGTGCTCCGCCTGCTCGGCGATGGCCGGGGTGCTGAGCCCCCGCCCCCGCAAATCAGCCACATAGACCTGATAGCCGTGGCGGGCCAGAAAACAGGCCAGCCCCTTGCCCGATTCAGTGTAGAAGATCCGGCCGTTCTCGATGGCGCCGTGCACCATCAGGATCGGCTCGCCATGCACGGCGACCCGGGGTTTGATGTGGCGAACATGCAGTTGATGGGCGCCACAGGGGATAAATAGAGACTGCTGCAACAATTCCATTTTTATGGGTTTCCTCCTTGAAACACGATCAGCGCTGGTCCCAGCGCCGCTCGCTGCAGGCCCGCGCCGCCAGCAAGCAGATCACCCCTTCCAGATCGTGATGATTGAGGGTGGCCGCCGCCTGCGCCCGCACCAGCGGTTTGGCGTGAATAGCGATGCCAAGGCCGGCAACGCTCATCATCTTGAGATCGTTGGCGCCATCGCCGATGGCCACAGTCTGGGCGGCAGCAATGCCGTACTCCTGCGCCAACTGCTGCAACACCTCGGCCTTGACGCTGGCATCGACGATGCGCCCGCTCACCTTGCCGGTCAGCTGACCCCCTTCCACCGCCAGCTCGTTGGCGAAAATAGCATCGAGCCCCAGCTCGCGCTGCAACTGGCCAGCAAAACGGGTAAAACCACCGGAGGCGATGGCCACCTTCCAACCCGCCCCTTTGAGGGTATCGACCATCAACTGCAAGCCGGGCATCCACGGCATGTTGGCGGCTACCTGGTCGAGAATGGTGACCGGCGCCCCTGCCAGCAGGGCCACCCGGTTGCGCAGGCTGTCGGAGAACTCCAGCTTACCCTGCATGGCCGCGGCCGTTACCGCCGCCACCTGCTCCCCCACCCCGGCAAGGCGGGCAATCTCGTCGATACACTCGATGCGGATCGCGGTGGAATCCATGTCCATCACCAGCAGGCCGGGTTCGCTCAGGGTCGGCAGCGCGGGCAAATGACAGAGATCGATCTCCCACACACCGCTCTTGAGCTCGGCCACCAGCGCGGGTGAGAAGCGATCGCAGCCAAGCAGCAGCAGCGGCACACCCGCCACCTCGCTGGGAGGATAGAGGGTGGCTGCCAGCCCCTGCGCGGCCAACAGTGGCGACAGACGCGCCAGATGGGATGCGCCCAGCCCCTTGCCAAATAGCACCAGCCAGCCCCCCGCCTGCGGGGTCTCTGTCGGCTGCAACGCATCAACGTTGAGCTGCCAGCAGGGTGCGCCGGACAACAACGCGGGCCAATCGGATAACAGAGGGGGGAGCCGGGACAACAACATAAGGGATACGCCTTCCTTGGTGATCAGGGGGTTAACAATGCTGGCCCAGAGTAGCGTATTGCTTTTTGTACAGGCAAGCGCCAAGATCCCGCCACTCCTTGTCACCATGAGGTCTCACGCTTGCAGCGTCATCTTCCCATCAAACGTGTTCTCAGCCTGGCCGCCGGCATTCTGCTCGGCTGCTGGGTACTCGGCGTGCTCATCCATATGCAGGGTGAAAGCCAGGCATCACTGCACAGTGAGGCGCGCAACAGGGCGCAGGCACTGGTCGCCTATGCCGCCCGCGACATGAAGCGCTGGATCAAGGAAGACAAAAGCAGCGAGCTGGAGCGGCTGGCACGGGATCTGGCTGCCGAGCCGGAGATCCTCGATGTCACCCTCTATGACGGACGTGGCATTCCCCTCGCCCAGTCGGAGCAGGCGGTGCCGCTGGAGAGCCTGCTGCCCATCGGCAGCGACAACAAGTCGCTGCCGGATCAGGGCAAGGGGCGGATCCAGTTCGTGCAGGAGATCCTCGATGGCGCTCAGACCATCGGCTACCTGCGCATCACCCTGGAAGAGCAAAAGCTGCTGGCAGACAAGGATACCCGGCTCAAAGTAGTGCAGGAGAAACAGCGGCTGATGCTGCTGGTTGCCCTGCTGGCCGGGCTACTCATCTCCTACGGCGTGCGCCGCAACTACATGCGGGTGCGCAAACACAAGAAAAAGAGCAAACCTGCCGATCAGCCGTAGACCGGCGCAGATCCCCCTGCCACCTTGTATATATATCCTTGATGGCACAACCAGCAGGAGAGCTGCATGATTGCCCCCACTTTACCCGTGGATGAAGAGAGTCGGTTGGCACGACTGCGGATCCTCGGGCTGCTCGACCGCGAGCCTATCGCCCAGCTGGATCGCCTGACCCGCCTCATCAGCCGCCATTTTGATCTGCCCGTGGCACTGGTCTCCCTGACCGATGTGGATCGCCAGTGGTTTCTCTCCCGCACCGGCATCCCGCTGTGCGAAATCAGCCGGGAGCACTCCTTCTGTGGCCACGCCATTTTGCAACCCGGCATCATGCAGGTGCCGGATGCCCGTATCGATCCCCGCTTTGCCGACAACCCGCTGGTGCTCGGCCCACCCCATGTGGTGTTCTACGCCGGTCGCCCCCTGCGGGCGCTGGACGGAGTAGTGCTCGGCACCCTCTGTCTGGTAGACAGCAAGCCGCGCACCCTCGATGAGGCGCAGCGCCAGGATCTCGATGATTTCGGCCTGCTGGTCGAGAGCACCCTGCACGATCTCGAGCGGCGCCATCAGGTGCGCAGCCTCAGCAACGTGCTGGAAGATCAGGAGCATCTCTTCACCCAGACCTTCAACCAGTCGGCGGTCGGCATGGCGCTCTCCTCTATGGAGGGGGTGTGGCTCAAAGCCAATCCGGGGCTGCAACAACTGCTCGGTTATCGCGAACAGGAGATGCTGAATCAAACCTGGCAAGCCATGACCCATCCCGATGATCTGCCGCGAGAGTTGCCGCTCTTTCAGGCGCTGATCGATGGCCAGCGCCAGCACTACCGGCTGGAGAAGCGGATGTTGCGTGCCGATGGCCGCCACTGTTGGGTACAACTGAGCGTAACCCTGTGCAAGAGCCGCACCGTGGCCCCCCACCTGATCGCCGTGTTTGCCGATCTCACCGAGCGCAAGCTGGCCGAAGAGAAGCTGCTGCAGCTGCAGCTGGGGTTGGCGATGCAGGTGCGGGAACGCACCCGCGAGCAGTCGGCAACCGTCGAGCAACTGCACATCGCAATGGCCGAGGTGGAGCGCAACCGTGCCCGACTGCGCGCCATCACCGACGGCCTGCCGGTTACCATCAGCATGCTCTCGCCAGAGGGGCGCTACCTGTTTGCCAATCAGGCTTACTGCCGCTATTTCGGGCTCGATCCCGAACGCATGCTGGATATGAGCGCGCGGGAAGTGATCGGTGAAGCCGCCTATGCCAATGCCATGACCTATCTCGCCCGGGCACAGGCGGGGGAGCAGGTGAGCTTCGAATACCGCTTCGAGCTGCCCATCGGCCCGCGCGATCTCAAGATCACCATGATCCCGAGCCGGGGCGACGAGGCCGGGATCTATATCCTGGGTGCCGATATCACCCAGTTCAAGGCGCTGCAGAGCCAGCTTGAACATGATGCCAGCCACGACCCGCTCACCACCCTGCCCAACCGGCGCGCGTTCACCCTGCGCCTGACCCGCGAGTTGGCGCGGGTACACCATGACGGGGAAGCGCTCGGCCTACTATTTCTCGATCTGGATGGCTTCAAGGAGATCAACGACCGGCTGGGACACCATGTGGGGGATGCCCTGTTGCACCGCTTCGCCAGCGTGCTCTGTGCCGAAGTGCGTCCCGGCGACATGGTGGCCCGCCTTGCTGGCGACGAGTTCACCATCATACTGCCCGACTTGCGCCACCCGGAGCAGGAGCTGCCAGCCCTCTGCCAGCGGCTGCTGACCGCCATGGCCGAACCCTGGGATGTGGCTGGCCACCGGTTGCCGCTGGCGGGCAGCATTGGCGGGGCGCTCTGCCGTTCAGGGCAGCACTGCCACATCGACGAGCTGCTGCATCGGGCGGATGCCGCCATGTATCGGGCCAAGCTGGCGGGCAAGGGGCGCTTCGCCCTCGACCTATGACGCCAGCCTCAGAAATGCAAAACGGCGGCCCCAAGGCCGCCGTTTTCATTCCACTTGTCATGCCACTACGACAGATTACTTGTCGCCCAGCAGGACGGAGTCCAGCGCGATCTCGATCATGTCGTTGAAGGTCAGCTGACGCTCTTCGGCAGTGGTCTGCTCGCCGGTACGGATATGGTCAGAGACGGTGCAGATGGTCAGTGCCTTGGCACCGTACTCTGCAGCCACGCCGTAGATACCGGCCGCTTCCATCTCGACACCCAGGATGCCGTATTTTTCCATGACGTCGAACATGGAGGGATCCGGGGTGTAGAACAGGTCGGCGGAGAAGATGTTACCAACGCGCACCGGAGTGCCCTTGTTCTTGGCAGCCTGAACAGCATTGGCAACCAGGTCGAAGTCAGCGATGGCAGCGAAGTCGTGATCCTTGAAACGCAGACGGTTGACTTTGGAATCGGTGCAGGCACCCATACCGATCACCACGTCACGCAGTTTCACATCTTCACGCACGGCACCGCAGGAGCCCACGCGGATCAGGGTCTTAACACCGTAATCGGTGATCAGCTCTTTTGCGTAGATGGAGCAGGACGGGATACCCATGCCGTGACCCATGACGGAGATACGACGGCCCTTGTAGGTACCGGTAAAGCCGAACATGTTGCGCACGTCGCAGATCTGCTCGACGTTCTCCAGGAAAGTTTCCGCGATGTACTTGGCGCGCAGGGGGTCGCCCGGCATCAGCACGGTATCAGCAAAGGCGCCATCTTTCGCATTGATATGAGGAGTTGCCATTCTCTTGATTCCTTCACACAGGTTGAGTTTTATTGTTTTATAAATTGCCCGCCGCCGAAGTGGCGGGCGGGTAAATTACAGGAAGCTGGTACCGTATGCCAGTTTCGGCAGACCGTGGTAAGCCGCGATGCTCTGGCCGATATCGGCAAAGGTCTCGCGACGACCGACGGAGCCAGCCTTGACCGGTTTGCCGAAGAACAGCACCGGAATGTATTCACGGGTGTGGTCAGTGCCACCCCAGGTCGGATCGCAGCCGTGGTCGGCGGTCAGCACCACCACGTCGCCATCCTGCATCTGCTCGAACAGCTCCGGCAGGCGGGAGTCGAAGTACTCCAGTGCATCGGCGTAACCCTTCACGTCACGACGGTGGCCGTAAGAGGAGTCGAAGTCCACAAAGTTGGTGAAGACGATGGTGTTGTCACCGGCGGCTTTCACCTCTTCCAGAGTACGATCCCATAGCTCAACCAGACCTGTACCCTTCACCTTCTTGGTGATGCCCTGCTCGGCATAGATGTCGGCGATCTTGCCGATGGAGACCACCTGGCCACCCGCATCTTTCATGTAGTCCAGCACGGTCGGCGCCGGCGGCAGCACGGAGTAGTCGTGACGGTTGCCGGTACGCTTGAAGTTGCCCTTGCCAGTGCCCACGAACGGACGCGCAATCACGCGGCCGATGTTGTAGGGCTCCAGCAGCTCGCGCACGATGTGGCACAGCTCATAGAGCTTCTCGAGGCCGTAGGTCTCTTCGTGGCAGGCAATCTGGAACACGGAGTCGGCAGAGGTGTAGAGGATCGGCTTGCCGGTCTTCATGTGCTCTTCGCCCAGATCATCCAGCACCTGGGTACCGGAAGCGTGGCAGTTGCCCAGATAACCCGGCAGACCGGCCTTCTCGACGATGGCGTCCAGCAGCTCCTGCGGGAAGCTGTTATGGTGATCCTTGAAGTAGCCCCACTCGAACAGCACGGGCACACCGGCAATCTCCCAGTGACCGGACGGGGTGTCCTTGCCGGAGGAGAGCTCCTGAGCAAAGCCGTAGGCACCGACCACGTCGATATCTTTCTTCAGCCCTTCCGGGAAGTAGCCGGAGGCCTGCTCGCAAGCGTGGCCCAGACCCAGCTTGTTGAGGTTCGGCAGATTGAGGGCACCGCGGCCTTCAATGTCACCTGCCGCACACGCCTTGGCGATATGGCCAAGGGTGTTGGCGCCCACATCTCCGAACTTCTCGGCGTCGGCAGCAGCGCCAATACCGAAAGAGTCCATCATCAGAATAAAGGTACGTTTCATGGGTCTTCCCCTTGTTACAAATCAGCCAGGGTGATACGGCGGTACACTTCAGGCAGTGCCTGTGGCCGCTCGCCACCAATCCGGACAGCCGCCTGCACCATGCTGGCAGCCTGAGCATATTGCTCTTCAGTCTGAGCGTGGATCATCGCGATCGGCTTGTCAGCATCGACGCTTTGACCCAGGCGGATAAAGTCGGTCAGACCGACCGCATAATCAAGTTTGTCACCGGCAGCGCGGCGACCACCGCCCATCGCCACCACGGCCAGACCCAGCTCGCGGGTATCCATGGCGGTCACGAAACCGCTGTTGGCCGCAAACACCGGGCGCACGATGGTAGCTTTCGGCAGGTAAGCATCGTAACGCTCCATGAAATCGGCCGGGCCACCGAGGCCAGTCACCATGCGACCGAAGATCTCGGCAGCCTTGCCGTTATCCAGCACCGCCTGCAGCTTGGCGCGGGCATCGCTGTCATCGCTGGCCAGACCGGCGGAGATCAGCATCTCGGCGCACAGCGCCATGGTAACTTCGTGTATCCGCGGGTTGCGGTATTCACCGGTCAGGTAGCGCACCGCTTCGCGCACTTCTACCGCGTTACCGGCGCTGGAGGCCAGCACCTGGTTCATGTCGGTGAGCAGCGCAGAGGTGCGGCAACCGGCACCGTTGGCCACGGCCACGATGCTCTTGGCCAGCTCTTCGGACGCTTCGAAGGTCGGCATAAAGGCGCCGGAACCCACTTTCACATCCATTACCAGTGCTTCGAGCCCGGAGGCAAGCTTCTTGGAGAGGATGGAGCCGGTGATCATCGCGATGGATTCGACGGTGGCGGTGATGTCCCGTACTGCATAGATACGCTTGTCAGCCGGGGCGAGATCGCCGGTCTGGCCGATGATGGCGACACCCGCCTCTTTCACCACTTTCAGGAAACGATCGTTATCGACCGAGGTCTGGTAGCCGGGAATGGCATCCAGCTTGTCCAGCGTACCGCCAGTGTGGCCCAAGCCACGACCGGAGATCATCGGCACGAAACCGCCGCACGCAGCGACCATCGGGCCAAGCATCAGAGAGACCACGTCACCCACACCGCCGGTGGAGTGCTTGTCGACAATCGGGCCACCCAGGTTCAGGTGATCCCAGGTCAGTACCATGCCGGAGTCACGCATGGCGCAAGTCAGGGCAACCCGCTCATCCATGGTCATGTCTTTGAAGTAGACCGCCATCGCCAGCGCAGCAATCTGCCCCTCGCCGATGGTGTTGTTGGTAATGCCCTGAATGAAGAATTGAATTTCTTGGGTACTGAGCGCTTCACCGTTGCGCTTCTTGCGAATAATTTCTTGAGGCAAAAACATCTTTCATTCCCTCCGCCATTGCTGGCGTCAAACAAGCCTGGATCCTTGCCCGCACACCGCATGGTGGGGGCTAGACAGGGCGGGAGTCCCCCGCCCTCTCATCAACTTATTAGTAACCGCTGGTGTTGGCCGGCTTGTCGCCGTGCCCCAGTGTTGCCAGCAAGCTGGCGAGCAGGCTGGATGCGCCGAAGCGGAAGGTGCGAGCGGATACCCAGTCGTTACCGAGGATCTCTTCGGCCATGGCCAGGTACTGACCGGCAACGGCTGCGTCTTTCACGCCACCAGCAGGCTTGAAGCCGACTTTCGGATTCTTGGCCTTGATCACTTCCATCATGATGCGCGCCGCTTCCGGAGTCGCATTGACCGGCACCTTGCCGGTGGAGGTCTTGATGAAGTCGGCACCGGCATCGATACAGATCTCGGAAGCGCGACGGATCAGCGCCTCTTCTTTCAGTTCACCAGTTTCGATGATCACTTTCAGCAGCACCTTGGCGCCACAGGCTTCTTTACAAGCTTTGACCAGATCAAAACCGATCTGTTCATTGCCGGCCATGAAGGCACGGTACGGGAATACCACATCCACTTCGTCGGCACCGTAGGCGACAGCGGCACGGGTTTCGGCCACGGCGATCTCGATGTCGTCGTTGCCGTGAGGGAAGTTGGTCACGGTCGCAATGCGCACGTCGGCAGCGCCGATCTCACGCAGGGTCTTGCGAGCGATAGGGATAAAACGGGGATAGATGCAGACGGCGGCAGTCAGGCCAGCCGGTGACTTGGCCTTGCGGCACAGGTCGATCACCTTCTGATCGGTGTCGTCATCGTTCAGGGTGGTCAGGTCCATCAGGTTCAGGGCGCGCTGGGCGGCCACTTTCAGATCAGTCATTCTGTTCTCCAAAGTCTCGATTTAATCCAGATAACCGGGCACCACCAGACCATCCAGCGATGGATGCACAGGCAGTAATCCCCAGCTATACGGGAATGGAATTACAGTGCGAAGGCACCGCCACTATCCGGATGCCATTCAAAGCACCCTGCAGGCACTGCGACTGTAAATAAGGCAAGAGCCCTGTCACTTTCTTACAAAAGTGCGGACTTGGTTCCATGAAGACTTGAGAAAGGCCGACAACATCTGACCCGACTTCCCAATCAATTCCATTTGACCGCCAACACCCGATTTCATCGAGTATTAGTCATTGCCAGCACCCTGCTGGCAACGCCTATTTCAGCCGAGATACCCCCTGTTTGCAAGCCGGATTTGCCAATTTCAGAGGTACCTCACATCTGGCAAATCCAGGTCTAAAAAAGCCTTACGAAAAGAACCGAGTCAGGATCCAGGAGTAGGCCAATCCCCCCAGGTAGACCCCGACGATCCCCATTACCCCGGACAAAACGGGTGGTGCCGGGATCGGCAATTTGAGGAAAGAAAACAACAAACCGACTATAAAGCCAGCCACCATCGCCAGTAGCACTTCATTCATATAACCTCCGATTTGACTCATTTTATTATTAGTTTAGATAGGAAAACGGTTGTCACCGATCCATACGCGAACGCCACGGCAGATGCCGTGGCGTTCGTGTTTATACCCTGTCAATCAGGCCGCTATTACATGGCGGAGAGAGCCAGGAAGAAGCCTGCGATAGTGGCAGACATCAGGTTGGACAGAGAGCCAGCCAGTACGGCTTTCAGACCAAAACGTGCAATGGTGCCGCGGCGGTTCGGTGCCATCGACCCCAGACCACCCAGCAGGATGGCAACGGAGGAGAGGTTGGCAAAACCACACAGGGCAAAGGAGATGATCGCCTTGGTGTGGGCAGACATGGCCACGCCGTTGATCAGCACTTCATCTTTCAGGTACGGAGCAAAGTTCAGGTAGGCAACAAACTCGTTCACCACCAGCTTCTGACCGATGAAGGAACCCGCCACGATGGCTTCATTCCAGGGCACACCGATCAGGAAGGCCAGCGGGGAGAAGATCCAGCCCAGCAGCAGTTCCAGAGAGAGTTGCGGATAACCGAACCAGCCACCCACACCGGAGAAGATGCCGTTGATCATGGCGATCAGACCGATGAAGGCCAGCAGCATGGCGCCGACGTTCAGGGCCAGTTGCATACCGGCAGAGGCGCCAGCAGCAGCAGCGTCAATGACGTTGGCAGGCTTGTCGTCCAGCTCGGCATCGGCAGAGCTTTCGTCATAGTTCGGGGTCTCGGTCTCGGGAACCAGCAGCTTGGCAAACAGCAGACCACCCGGTGCGGCCATGAAGGAGGCAGCAATCAGGTACTCCATCTTGACGCCCATGGAGGCGTAACCGGCCAGTACGGAACCGGCAACGGAAGCCAGACCACCACACATGACGGCGAACAGCTCGGAGTCAGTCATCTTGGAGATGTAGGGACGAACCACCAGCGGCGCTTCAGTCTGGCCTACGAAGATGTTGGCTGTGGCTGACAGGGATTCGGTGCGGGAAGTACCCAGCACTTTCTGCAGGCCACCGCCCAGCAACTTGATGACAACCTGCATGATGCCCAGGTAGTAGAGCACGGCAATCAGGGAAGAGAAGAAGATGATGACCGGCAGAACACGGAAGGCAAAGATAAAGCCGCCGCCACCGAACACTTCAAACATCTTGTTGCTGACCAGACCGCCGAACAGGAATTCGATCCCGTTCTGGCCGTAGCTGATCACGCTGGATACCGCGTCGGACACACCGACCAGGATATCGCGACCAACCGGGACATAGAGTACGAACGCACCCAGACCGGCTTGAATTACGAACGCACCGACAACGGTACGCACGTTGATTGCCTTGCGATTGCTGGAGAACAGCACCGCGATAAGGACGAGCGTCGCCATCCCTACCAGACCCATGAACAAATTCATTATTATCTTCCTCTAGTAGCACCTGGCTTGTTAGTGAGTTGTTATTAAACCCAACTAATCAAGGGGAGCGCATTATACTAATTAAAGTCCGATAAAATAGAATGCTGGTCACATTTTATCGTTATCAAAATGTCCAAGTGTCACAAAATTAGACAGCAAACGATTTTTACGCTCGTTTTTTTTCCTGATAACTTAATCATGTGTTGCGGGTTTGTTTCATGGCAATTGATCATGATGGAAAATGTGTCGGGCAGTTTCAAATAACACCTTTGCAACATCCGCCGATGATTCCCCCCGCAACGTCATCAATATTTCCGCTATTTTCGGCAGCGCTTCCGGGGTATTTCGGGTGCCTTGTTCACCTTGCAGCGGCATATCGGGCGAGTCGGTTTCCAGCACCATGGCCTCAAGCGGCATGGCCCGAAATACCTCTCGCGTCTTGTTCGCCCGCTCAAAACTGATCACCCCGCCCACCCCGAGTCGAAAACCCAGTTGCCAGAATGCCTCCGCCTGCTGCAACGAACCGCTGAAGGCGTGGATCACCCCGCCACGTGGCGGCTTGAAGCGGCGCAAAACCTTGACCACAGTGTCATTGGCGCGCACCGAGTGGATCATCAGGGGTAGCCCGGCATCGGCGGCCAACCGAATCTGAGCCTCAAACAGCGCAAATTGCCCTTCCTGCGGCACCTGAGAGCGCAGATCCAGCCCGCACTCGCCAATGGCTACCAGCCCGGCAGGCTGGCTCATTACCAGTGTTCGCAGCCGCTCCATTACCCCCTCCCGCTGCTCACCGGCATACCAGGGATGAATGCCCAGGCCATAAAAGAGGCCGTCATGCTGATCTGCCAGTGCCATCACACGAGTCCAGTTATCCTCTGCGATGGCAGGAATGATATACTCCATCACCCCCAATGCCCGACAACGGGCCAGCAGCGCCGCCCTGTCATGGTCAAACACCGGAAAGTCGAGATGGCAATGGGTATCTATCAGCTGCATATCACTCACACCTGTTTGCGGTATTTAATGGGTCATTGAACATGATGAACAACAGAAACAACGGCTTTACCCTGATTGAACTGGTGCTGGTGATCATAGTGCTGGGGATCCTGGCTGTCACCGCCCTACCCCGCTTTATCAATATCAAGGATGATGCCCTGAAAAGCACGGTCTCGGCGACCGCTGGCAGCTTTGCCAGTGCGGTACAGCTGGCTCATGCTGGCTGGGCGGTGAAAGTACAGGGACAAGCGATCGCGCTCTACAACCTGAGCAGCTTTGGTAAAGGCGAAGTGGATATCAATCGATATGGTTGGCCGGTTGGCTCCGAGGAAGATTACAACAAACCAGTAGATACCCCCTATCAGCCTGGCTCGGGCAACCATATCTCGGTCAGCAACCGGTCTGACTGCCAACTGCTCTTTACCTATCTGCTTGATGGCGGCCAAACTGTGGCCCCCGCAGATCTCAGTAGGGGAGTTATTCCAGAAGGGGTTGATTACCTGTCCATCTATATTGAAACGAAGCATAAAGATGAAGATGAACCGAACCAAGAACACAATAACTGCCGCTATATCCTGCGCGACTCAATCAACCGCTTCCAGACCAACTCGGATTATCTAAACGGCCTCGGCTTCGAGTACAACAGTGTTACCGGTGCCGTGACCCGCAATTTTGATTGAGTTCAGCCTCTTCTGCGCAAGCTCGCTCTGTGGCTGAATCGTCATCATAACGAACCGGCGTGCAGCAGCGCCGGTTCTCCTGAGTGAGCCCCCACTCCTCGCACCATGCATCGTAACGGGCCAGCCAACGCAGCAATACCCCTTTCATCGTCACACCTCGCCAACAGGTTCAGGTCAAAAACCATCCTAATCAGAGTTGGCAAGGGGAGCAAGTCATCCCCATTTTTGCGATCGCGCGAGATAGAAAGAGCCGGTCAGCATGGCTGACCGGCTCTTTTAACATTCCCCGAAGCGATTACCCGATGAGCGACAGCTCATCCGCCTCACAGGCTCTTCAACTTCTCTTCCGGCAAGGCCAGCTCGTCGTTGTGGTTAACACCGATCCCGCGCTCCAGCACATGACGGGCGATGGCGTGAGCTTCTTCCAGCGAGTGCATGCTGTAGGTGCCGCACTGATACTCGTTCAGCTCGGGGATCTTGGCCTGATCCTGCACGGTCAGCACGTCGCTCATAGCCGCCTGCCAGGCGGCGCCAACACGGGCTTCGTCCGGCGCGCCGATCTGGCTCATGTAGAAGCCGGTACGGCAACCCATGGGGGAGATGTCGATGATCTCCACGCCGTTGCCGTTCAGGTGGTCACGCATAAAACCGGCGAACAGGTGCTCCAGCGTATGGATACCGCGCTCGGAGAGGATCTCCTGATTCGGCACACAGAAACGCAGGTCGAACACGGTAATGGTGTCCTTGTTCGGGGTCTGCATGGTCTTGGCCACACGCACCGCTGGCGCTTCCATACGGGTGTGGTCAACGGTAAAACTGTCCAATAACGGCATTTCTGACTCCTGATTTGGTTACCAGAACCAGCCCCCACGGGAGAGCTGCTCCTTGCATTGACGGTACTGGGCGCCGTAGCGCTGGGCGCGAGCTTCCACCTTGCGAGAGGTCTTCATCAACCACCCCTTGCTGCGATAGCTGCCACGCCGGTAGCCACCCCACCCTTCGTGATAGTTGAGGTACTGGCCATAGGCATCCCACTTGGAGGTGCCATTGAGCCGCTGGGCTTTGTTAGTGTACCAACCCATAAAATCGATGGCGTCGGCAAAGTCATCACGGTCACTCCAGCTGTTGCCGGTTTCCCGCTGGTAATCCGCCCAGGTTTCATCTTTAACCTGAGCATAACCATAAGCCGAACTGGCCCGCCCGGTCGGGATGAAGAGGAAATACTGCATCGGCGGCTGGGCATCATGTACGTAAGAGGACTCCTGATACATCATG
This sequence comes from Aeromonas sp. QDB62, assembly GCF_027705695.1. Lineage (NCBI taxonomy): Bacteria > Pseudomonadati > Pseudomonadota > Gammaproteobacteria > Aeromonadales > Aeromonadaceae > Aeromonas > Aeromonas sp. QDB62. The sequence goes on from NZ_JAPDCD010000002.1 coordinate 84,734, forward strand.
GCCATCACCACATGAATCGGCGTCCCCCACTTCTCGTTCATCTTGAGCGCAGCCTTGTGCCACTCCGGCTTCTCGCGAAAGATTTGGCACAGATTCTCCGGCTGAGCCGGTGGACGGGTACTGCAAGCAGTAAGGCCCGCCAACAGGCTGACGACCACAGCAAAACGCATCCACCCCATCAAATGAGGCCGCACTTCGCACCTCTGGTCAGGTAAAGGGATAGCCAAGGTCAGATCGCGTCTTCGTTCTCTTCGCCGGTACGGATACGAATGACGCGCTCCACCTCACAGACGAAGATCTTGCCATCACCAATCTTGCCGGTGCGGGCGGTGTTCTGGATGGCTTCCAGGCAGGCATCGAGATCCTCGTCCTGCACCACCAGCTCCACCTTCACTTTCGGCAGGAAGTCGACCATATACTCGGCACCGCGATAGAGCTCGGTATGGCCCTTCTGGCGGCCGAAGCCTTTGACTTCGGATACGGTCATGCCGTTGATGCCGATCTCGGCCAGGGCCTCGCGCACATCGTCCAGCTTGAACGGTTTGATGATGGCTTCAATCTTCTTCATGGTGACTCCTTACCAGTTCTGTTTGCCGAACCCGGATGTAATGGGGTAACGGCGATCCTTACCAAAGTTGCGAGCCGTAATACGGGGCCCGACCGCCGCCTGACGGCGCTTGTATTCGTTGAGATCCACCAGCCGGATCACCTTGCGCACCACCGCTTCCTCAAAGCCTTCTGCCACCATGTCGGCGACCGAGGCATCCTCTTCCACATAACGCTTGAGGATCGCATCGAGGATGTCATAGGGGGGCAGACTGTCCTGATCCACCTGATCCGGCGCCAGCTCCGCTGAAGGGGGGCGGTCGATAACCCGCTGCGGGATCACGTAGTCAACCGAGTTGCGATATTCGCACAATTTGAAGACCAGCGTCTTGGGCACATCTTTCAGCACGTCGAAACCGCCCGCCATGTCACCGTACAGCGTGGCATAACCGACCGCCATTTCGCTCTTGTTGCCAGTGGTCAGCACTATGCGACGACGCTTGTTGGAGAGCGCCATCAGTAACACACCGCGACAGCGCGCCTGCAGGTTCTCTTCGGTAGTGTCACGGGCAGTGCCTTCAAACAGCGGCGCCAGCTGGGTCATAAACCCTTCGAACATCGGCTCGATGGAGATGATGTTGAACTCCACCCCCATCCGCTCGGCCTGCTCCTTGGCATCTTCCACACTCATCTGGGCGGTATAGCGGAACGGCATCATCACTGCCTGCACCTTGTCGGCCCCGATGGCATCGGCCGCGATGGCGAGCGTCAGCGCAGAATCGATGCCACCGGAGAGGCCCAGCACGGCCCCATGGAAGCCATTTTTGGTCACGTAATCGCGCACCGCCAGCACCAGCGCCTGATAGGTCTCGGCCAGCGGCTCCAGCGGCGCAGCAGGTTCCCGCTCTTTCATCGGCTGACCATCGACAAAGCGCACCAGCGCCAGCTCTTCGGCAAATGGCGCCAGCTTGTGGGTCAACTCGCCCTGACTGCTGAACACCTTGGAGCAGCCGTCGAAAATCAGCTCATCCTGACCGCATACCTGATTGAGGTAGACCAGCGGCAGACCGGTCTGATCGCAGCGCTCAGCCATCAGCTCGCGGCGGATCCAGGGTTTCTCCTGATCGTAGGGCGACGCATTGATGGTGAGCAGCAACTCAGCTCCCGCCGCCTTGGCGGCCAGCGCCGGGCCCGGCTGCCACAGATCTTCGCAGATGAGCAATCCCAGCTGATGACCACGGAAGGGGACCACACAGGTCTCGGTTGCCGCGGTGAAGTAGCGCTTCTCGTCGAATACCCCGTAGTTGGGCAAGTCCTGTTTGAAGTAGCGTGCAACCAGCTTGCCGTGCTCATAGAGGGAAGCCGCATTGTAGAGCGCCTCCCCTTCACGCCAGGGGTGACCCACCAAAATGGCACAGTTACCCTGCCATGCCGCAATGCGGGCCAGCGCGGCATCAACCCGGATCATCAGATCGGCACGCAACAGCAGATCTTCCGGCGGATAGCCGGTCAGGGCCAGCTCGGAGCAGACCAGCAGATCTGCACCTTGCTGCTCGGCCTGAGCCGCCGCAGCGAGCACTTTGTCAGTGTTATCTTCGATGGCGCCTACCGTCAGATTCAACTGGGCAAGCATCAGAGAGAGGGCTTTTGCCATGGCGATGCATCTTAAAATCAAAAATGATGGGGAATGATAAAGAAAAGGGGGGCAATCTGCCAGTTCAAGACGGGCGTAACCATGTGACAGCAATCAGCGGGAGAGATAAGCTGTATGTAGTCACGGAACGACAGGCCTTCGCAGATATGAAAAACGCCGGATTTACCCTTATGGAGTTGATGATAGCCATTGCGCTGGGCGTCATTCTGCTGGGGATTGGTATTCCGTCCCTCTCTAACCTGCTTGGCAGCAATAATTTGGCGACCCAAGAAAAGAGCCTTCTCAACCACTTAAACTACGCCAGACAACAAGCCATCTCCAACCAGCAGACCGTCACTCTTTGCCTGACCACTCTCAACAATGCTACTGAGGAGTGCATACCAGCAGCTCAACATGGTGCGAATCGGCTACTCGCCTTTATCGATACTAATGGCGACCTGAAGCTTAATGGTAACGAAGCAACTATTGCTGCCAGTCCCGAATTTCCTGCAGAACTGACCATTTCCGCCGATGCACAGGCGCTGCGCTTCAACCCGGTCGGCACCATAACGGAAGTCCCGCCTGATGAAGCCAATATTGAAGTTATATTTTCGCTTTGTATTAGCGGTGAAAATAGTGTGACGATTGATGTAATGCATGCTGGACGTGCCCATAGCCAGGCAAGTGGTGCTGTATGTCCATGACCAGCGTTAACTACAGCGAAACACACACGATCACAAAAGGATCCATTTCAATCCAATAACTATGCTTAGAGTCTCTTTTGAACAAGGACTCATACGCTATGGCACGAAATGGATTTACCCTGCTTGAGTTTTTGATATCTGCAAGCCTGACAACCATCCTGCTGACCTTGGGACTGCCGTCATTGGCAAATCTGCTGACATCTACCGACAGCGACATCTACACCAGAAACCTGCAGGACCACCTGATCTTCGGCCAACGACAAGCCATCACACTGCAGCAACCAGTCACAGTATGTCTTGCCATGCCTGTCAGGAACTCCACAAAAGAAAGCTGCGTACTCGCAAATCATGCTGGCGCCCAGCGAATGCTTGTCTTTATCGACACCAATCAGGATCGCCAATTCGATATTGCAAATGGCGATGTCTTGTTATCAGCAACAGAACCCTTTCTTGAAAAACATACCGTCACTGCCAATCGACAATTTGTACGTTTTAGCCCGGATGGCACAGCGATTGGCACCAACATGACGCTCCAGTTTTGTAGCGACCAGGCACCCCGAGTCGATATCATCATCTCGCCATCCGGTCGAAACAGAAGCGAAAAAAAGGGGCTGAGTTGTTCTTAGCCCCTATACCCTACCCTCCCAGCAGCGTTATCTGGGTTGGATTTCATCTTGCTTTTTTGCATCAGCCAGCGAAAAGGTAGCGGCCAAAGGAACACACTCGATTACCTCTGTGACAAGATGCACCACGCCATCAATTTCATAACCTTTCTGTTTAAACACCCTGACCAGATTTGCCTTGCTGGTATCAGCGACCGGTTGCTGCAACACCATCTGCACGCCACCTTCCAGAGTGACATAACATTTTATGTCTTCAGTTTGAGCCTGAACCAACAAGGGCAAGCCCACACACCAGAGCAGCATGCGTTTCATCCCTGTTCTCCTTCATAGAGATAGATTTTCTTGGGAGACATATCCATTTTTGCCTCCTCCGCACCTTGAGAGCACTCACCTTCACCGGTACAACGTTCAGGCTCTCCCTGCCCCTCATCTTTAAGGATGACCTCCTTGCCCGGAGCACCACCTATAATTCTAATCCGGCCATCATCCCCACCATGAATAACCAGATCATCAGCAACTTTATTTTGCACCTCTACGTAACGCTGAATAACTTCCTGATTGTTGCTATCCAGCACATATTTGAACGAAGTACCGTAGTGCATATCAATCATATACTGGCGCATGGCACCGATTGATTGAATCGTACATTGCTGGAAATCCTGAACCTGAGGCAGGAAAGAGGTGAAGTAGAGCTTGCCTTGCAACACCAAACCAGCCCCCATTGATTTTTCACCGCTTTCATTGAGCCAGAATTTCCATCCCAACTTGCTGGTCAAAGCCTTGGTTGTATTTACGATCTGATCTTCATTCAAACCAATAAATGGATCGCTGGTCACATCATAAAGATCATCTAACGTAATAACAGAAGGACTTTCATCAGTATCTGGATCTATGCCAAATAAAGTCGGATTGACATTGTAATCACGTAGCATCACATACACATTTTGGGTTGTCGCTTCCGAGGAAGGACGATTTCTATCACCACTGCCTATCAACACGGCATCAAACGGGCGCTCACTGTAGAGATAATTTGTACCATCATACTTCCAACCTTTATTGATAGTGCGCACCAATACGGGCTGAGTAAAGAAACGACGATCATCTTCCAGCTTCTTGGCGGTTCCACTTAAATGTGCATTTCCCAAGCTGGCAAACTTGATGGCCGTCCATTTGGATTTATCTTCTCCTTTCATATCGATACGCCAGATCTGACCGCCGGTATCTCCTGCATAGATCCGGTCTGAAATACCATCCCCATCGCTGTCCAGCACGGAGACCGAGCCTGGCATACTATAAACCATGCCCGCGACTTGCTTATTCGTTGCACTAGTTGCATCCGGAGTGAAGCTGAACAACAGAGTACCAGCTTCAGCATCAACGATATAAATACCCAACCCTTCACTATCTTCAACCCCTTGACCCAAATAGCTCTTTGATTGGTCATAACCCCCAGAGAATATCAGAACAGGCTTATAATTTTTTTTACCAGCGGTTTCTGAGTAATAACCTGGAATAAAAGCAACCTCAGGGATCGACCAGGTTTCACCGAGCCTGCCAAAGCCAGCACTATTTTTGTCCAACCGCCACATCAGCGAGGGAGAATCCGGATTGGATATATTCAAAGCATAATAGGCCTTGCCACCGCCCCGTAACCCGGTAAATAACCATACCTTATCACCTTGTGACGACTTGATATGACCATCTTTGACTTGCTCATTGACCAGCACAGTAGGTGATGAATCCACACCATAGAGATGTACCGATGAATCCAGGTTCTCTCGCAACGCTTTCTGATTAGCTATAAATTGATAAGGCATGGCGGCCCAGCTTTCATCAACGGTGGTACCGCTGTCTTTGAACATATGCAAGAAGCCAGCATTGGTTCCCATCACGATTCGCAGGTCAGGTGTACACGATGTCTGTCCTGTCAACTTTGTACAACCATAATTGATCACTAATGGCCGAGAATGCAGAGGATCACCCAGGATATGCTCCCGAACATCAGTCTTGCTTCCATCCTGATTTTCATCAAAAGCATCTCCCCCCTTGGTCCAGTTAAGCAGATCATCCATGCTATCAGTACTATTGAGGTTCATTATTGTGCGTAACTGAGTAGCCCCACCCGCCATGCTTTCAAGGTTAGACTTGCTAAATTCGATTAATGAATCTGTGGTATTTGTGGAAGGAGGAATAATATAAATATTACGATTAGTTTTCGCTGCCAGTATCTCTTGTATCCCCCCCTCAGCAACCTTGTTACCGTCACTAGTTGACGACCAATAGGTTTTTGCTGACTCAAGGATTGTGCCATCACTGGAAATGGCAGGTAAGCCACTTTGATCGACTACGTAACCCTTATCTGGATTCAGCACCAGCTTTTTAAGATTCCCCTTCCATCGCGGGCCTGAACCTGGTTCAAACATGGCATAGTAAATATTATTCAGACTACGAGTGCGGTCAAAGTTATTGGTGGCAATCGCGGGAGAAACCAACGAGGTATTCATTTTCAGTATGGCCAGCAATGATGATTTTAACGCCTCATTAAGCTGGGTCGCATCAGTTGCCGGATAATATTTACCACCACCACGACGAGCAGTTTCAGCCAACAAGGCTCCGGCTCCTTTTATAGCTTCATCACCAAAACCTACGGTGAATGTTGTGACCGTCTGTTTACCAGCTGCAGACACATTGACATCGTTATTTTTCATATAACCAGCCAATGCAGCCAGATAGCTTTTTTCCCCTGACGATCCATAACCAACGGTCCCACCATATGCGGACCTATCAGCAGAGGGCAAGGTATTAATCATATTTGAAATCAGGGTGTCGGCAGCAGTGTCATAGGTTGGTTCACCATCTGTCATATAGATGATATAGCCATTATTTGAGCATTTGTCATACGGGGATTTATAGGTCCCGGCTGGTGACTCAGCATTGGGATCACGCTTGGGGTTACGGTTGGTATCATCATTACCAAAATTGACACTCAGACCACCGAAATAACGATAGGCTTCATATAATGTCTCACACAAAGGTGTCCAAGTATCCGAACTCAGAGCATTCACTTTATCGATTAGATCTTGTGCCCCCGTTTTTCCTGAGGACAATATTGCATCATTACCAATGATATCTCTAATTATCCTGCCGCCATTTCTACTGTTTGATGCATTACCATCATTGTAATTAAATACCGCCAGACCAAAATCAACGGCAGGCGTCGCCAGCACCAGTTCCTTTACCGCATCCTGGGCGACTTTTAAACGGGTCTGCATAGATACCCCTGTCGCACCATGGTACCAACGAACATAATTAGCCGTAAACAGTGATATTTGTGTCGTACTACCATCACTAAGGGCATTAGTTATATTTGGTGTATAAAACCAACTACCATTATTACGATTAGGCTTATTAACAGGATACCCATCAACAATGTAGGTTGCATATGAACCAGAATAAGGGTTGCTAGGATTCTTATCATCAATATCCTGCTGACAATCTGCGACTATGATACTTGTGACATCAAAATCATTTAAAGAGCGCCAACGTCCTCTTCTGTTACTGTCATATATCTCATATCCCCAAACACGAGACTGAAACCGACCAACACTATTTAGAGGGTTTTTAGATGTCTCACATGCGTTTAAATTATCACGAAAACGCTTGGTGCTGTTTATAGCTGGAACCTTTCCATCAGTAGAAAAATAAATAAAGCGATTGCTATTATTTATATCGGGATCATTGGGTAAGGATGGATAATTAATCGATGGTTCGTAAGGATCTTTGGCTACCTCTGTCGTATTTCTCATACTCCCAGAGTTATCAAATATAAAAAGGACTTTTGGCCTGAAATCTCCAGCCTTGGCAAAATCGTAAATAAATAATTCGGTATCATCTGAATAGCCAGTCCCTACCGCCATGGTTGTGCTAGACATACCACTACACAACACCAGCAAGCTTGTTAGTACACAGTTCCTGATGTTCATATTTTGCCCCCTAATTGGCACTGAGCAAGGGTTGTTCTACCCCGGCAGTAAAGGTCATTTGGCTATTCACTTTGCCATAAGCACTGGATGTGGTCGCTTCAGCATAACGACAGGCTGGTGTTACATTCTGGCTACTGGCTTCAAATTTGCGTTTGCATACACTTTCGGTATTGATTGTCAGGGTAGTCGCAGGAGTGGTCGTACCGATTGCAGCTGAAGTGCCAATAGCCTGCGTTGCAATTTGTGTTGAGAGAGAAGAGTCACCCAATGCAGACTCCAGGGTACCTTCAACTTCGTGTTCTGCTCGTTGTAAACTGGCGCTAGAACTGGCCATTTTCAGACTCATACCGCTGGACTGCATGACAACTACGGCAATCAGAGTCAAAGGAACCAGAATGACCAGTGCGACTATCAATGCCACACCCTGATGTTTTTTAACCGTTCTCATGTTCCACCTCGGGTGGCAATTTGTTGATTGCGTAGCGCAATACTGCTCTCCAATAGCAGACGGCGATAACCATCACCTCCACCATTGACCGTAATATTACCGAGTTGATAGCTATTGTTATTCTTATAGCGACTTGATTCCCGATCGGATCTAATCAGCAAGAACAGTCGGGCGCCCAATACCCGCCCTTCATTCCACCGCTGCGTTGTCATCTGATCCGTTGACATATATCGGTCTATGCGTCCGTCAGGGATCAAGGAGTCGTCAACACCATACATCAGCACCATATGTTCAACCCCTTCAGCCATGGCGCCACCAATCAGAGAAGAACCACCATTGACGGTCAAATAGCGCTTGCGCAAAACAGGAATTCCATCTTCTTGCGACAGATAATAAATATAGTGCTGGTATTCCCAGACTTGGCTCTCATTATTAGCGCCAAATAGTGGTCGGGTTTCGCTCCCCTTGATGACTCTCGCTTCCTGACTATTGGCTGCCATATAAAAGCGGTTTGCATCCAATCCCTCTGATGCTGGTATAGGACGCCCCACCAATCGCTTGATGCTAATTACATCGCTATTTGCCACCCGATCAGCCGCGAGAATACAAGCAAACCCGGCAAGCCCTTTGCTGGCTGATACCCGACTGACCCATAGCCCTCTGATGGGACCAGCATTTGATGGCAAACTCCCCACAGAACGCTCATCCAGACAATCGCTACTGGCAGGAATAATGCTGCCAGCACTGAGGGTCAGAGAGGATCCAACTTGTGTCGACTGGCCGGTATAAGCCCCAAAAAAGCCCGCCCATTTTATATCCTGGCTAATCAGCCGAATGGCTAATCGACCATTTTCCTGTAATTCACTTTGATCAAATGCATCTTCAGAGCTTGAGCGAGACATAACAAAAACAGTGAATACCCCGGCCAAGAGGAATAGACCGAGCACCATGGCGACCAGCCACTCGACCAGAGTGAAACCGCGGGATTTCATAAGGTGGTCGTCAGAATAAACTGACGCCTCGCAAGATTGTTGACCGTTGACAATTGACACTCATTAATCAAGGTTGCTGCCGCACCGGCCGCCCCCCCATCGGATATATCTTGTTTGCCAGCCCAGAAAATCCCGACCGCCAGCACATTATTGGCTCGCCGCACCACACAACCGACCGGCGAGTTCAATGCGGAGGCCGCCCCCGTCACACTTGCTCCCAATAAGGCCTGCTGCCAATAGTGCAGGTCGGCATTACGTAAATCTGCCGCACTGCACGCACTGATAGTGCCATCTGCTGCTGCGCATGTAGGTCGGGGTAAATTAGCGGCCAGATTAACCGTCACAGCGCCTGTAGCACTCCAGCTGTCACGATTTATCCGTACTCGTTCGACCATATCGTTAGCCAGCCAACTGGCAATAGTGCGCTGGCGAGCTTCGTAACTGGCAAATTTGGAGTGGGTTTGCAAAGCAACCAGACCGAGCAGCCCCAATGACAGGATCACTGCGGTTATCATTACTTCCAGCAGGCTGAATCCTCTCTGATGTGAAGGAGCATGAATGGCCATAGGCTATTCCCAGCAGCTATTGCTAGCTGTACCAGAAGCACTTTTGATACCCATCTGATTAATGGAAAACACCGTGCAATCGGTATCCTTGGCCTGGGCAGTCGTCGCGCCAGCACTGGCTGACAAGGTGTAGGTGTTGCCTGATACGGCAATGGACAATTGATACAGACCGGTCTCAGATGCACTACTAATACCAAGTGCCGCAGCAGAAGATGCGTACTGATTAAAATCCATAAAATAGGTTTCTTGCCGATTGGCCGCATTCAACAACATGGCCTTGGCTTCGACACGGTGACTGCGCAGCACATATTGCTGATAAGAGGGGTAGGCGATGGTGCCGAGGATCGCCACGATGGCGACGACAATCATCAGCTCAATAAGAGAAAAGCCACGAGAGTATCCAATCATATCCCATCCTTGGTGACTGACTGCTTTATAAGTTTAACGCCGAGCCTGTCACTAGAACAAACCCGGCGTCATTATTAACACACTTTATTCTTAAGCCTTCCTGGCTGCACTCAAATTATTCTAAGTTCGGGAGGAACCTCAAAGACTACGTTCTCTTCACGGCCAGGATGCTCGGCAACCACCTTGCCACCCAGCTCGCGCAGGCGCGTGATGACGGATTGCACCAGTACCTCGGGGGCAGAAGCGCCAGCTGTGACGCCGATCGCCTTCACCCCTTCCAGCCAGCTCGCCTCAATCATCGAGGCATCGTCGATAAGATAGGCGCTGGCGCCCACCTTCTCGGCCAGCTCGCGCAGACGGTTGGAGTTGGAGGAGTTGCGAGACCCCACCACCAGCATGGCATCCACCAGCCCCGCCATCTCCCGCACCGCATCCTGACGGTTCTGGGTGGCATAGCAGATGTCGTCCTTGCGTGGCCCCTGGATCTTGGGGAAGTGCTTGCGCAGGGCATCGATCACGTCAGAAGTTTCATCCACGCTCAGGGTGGTCTGGGTGACGAAGCAGAGGTCATCCGGATTTTTCACCTTGAGTTTGGCGACATCTTCCGGTGTCTCCACCAGATACATGCCGCCTTCGCGATTCTCGTACTGCCCCATGGTCCCGATCACCTCGGGGTGACCGGCGTGGCCGATGAGCACAGCCTCGGAGCCCTTGCGGCTGGCGCGATGAACCTCCATATGCACCTTGGTCACCAGCGGACAGGTGGCATCGAATACCTTGAGGGCACGAGACTTGGCCATCTCGCGCACCGTCTTGGCCACGCCGTGGGCGGAGAAGATGACGATGCTGTCATCCGGCACCTCATCGAGCTCCTCGACGAAGACGGCACCCGCCTCTTTCAGCTTGTTCACCACATAGCGGTTATGCACCACTTCGTGGCGGACATAGATGGGGGCCCCGAACTTCTCCAGCGCGCTCTCGACAATACTGATGGCGCGATCGACACCGGCGCAAAAACCGCGCGGGTTAGCGAGCAGAATATCCATTAGTGCACCTTCTCCTCATCATCAACGCCCAGGATCTCCACCTCGAAGGTGACGGTATGACCGGCCAGCGGATGGTTGAAATCGACCGTGACCGACATCCCGGCTACCGCCCGGATAATGCCCGGCAGTTCGCTGCCGTTGGGCTGATCGAACAGGATGATGGTGCCAACTTTTGGCTCCACATCGGCGCCAAACTTGGCACGGTCGAGATGGTAGATGTTGTCGGGATTGGAGAGGCCAAACGCCTGCTCCGGCGCCAGAGTGAAGCTCTTGCTCTCCCCTTCGCACAGGCCCAGCAGGCACTGCTCGAAGGTCGGGGTCAGGCTGCCATCGCCCATCCGCAGGCGAGCCGGTTTGCCGTGCAGCGTAGTGCTGTCGGCAACTGAACCATCTTCCAGCTTGATGGAGAAGTGGAACAGCACGCTGCTGTTAGCGGTGATCTGCGGGCTCATGCCTGTTCCTTTTTCTCACCACGGAAACCGTCCAACACAATCATGGCGGCCCCGATAAAGATAAAGCTGTCGGCCAGGTTGAATGCCGGCCAGTGCGCACGCTGCCAGTAGAAGTCGAGGAAGTCGACCACATGGCCCAACACCAGTCGATCAAAGACGTTGCCAAGGGCACCACCGATGATGAGTGAATAGGCGATACCGCTCCAACGTTGGGTCACCGACTGCTTGCGCAGCCAGTGGATCAGCAATCCACAGATGGCAAAAGCCAGCACCGCGAAGAACCAGCGCTGCCAGCCACCCTGATCAGCCAGAAAGCTGAATGCGGCGCCCTTGTTGTAGACGTGAACCAGATTGAAGAAGGGGGTGATCTCCACCCCCGGGTAACCAAATGGCAGCAACTTGACCACGGCGAGCTTGCTCGCCTGGTCCAGTACAAAGGCCAGCACTGCCAGCCACAGCCAACGCAGGCCGCTTTTATGTTGAGTCATGTTCATCAGGCAAATTGACGCGTTTCGCCGTCACCCTCAACGTTGGTCACACAGCGACCACAGATCTCTTCGTGACCCGCGATGGTGCCCACGTCTTCCACATGGTGCCAGCAGCGGTCGCACTTGGCGGCAGCAGACTGGGCCACGCTCAGCCACAGGTCATCACGCTCGGTCGCCACAGAGCCTTCCGGCGCAGTGTCAGCCACCACCACCTTGGCCTTGGAGGTGAGCAGCACGAAGCGCAACTCATCGGCCAGGGCGTTCAGGCGCGCAGCCAGCTCCGGCTTGGCGAACAGGGTCAGTTCGGCCTGCAGGGAGCCACCGATGCGCTTCTCGCCACGGGCCACTTCCAACGCCTTGTTCACTTCACCACGCACGGTGAGGATCTCGGCCCAGAAGTCGTCGTTGAGGGTTTCACCCGCTTCCAGACCGAACAGGCCGTCGTACCACTCTTCGGTGAACACGAACTCGCCGCGCTCGCCCGGCAGCAGTGCCCAGATTTCATCAGCGGTGAAGCTCATGATCGGCGCCATCCAGCGCACCATGGCCTCGGCGATGTGATAGAGCGCGGTCTGGCAGGAGCGACGGGCCAGGCTGTCAGCCTTGGCGGTGTACTGACGATCCTTGATGACATCCAGATAGAAGGAGCCCATCTCGATGGAGCAGAACTGCATCAGCTTCTGAGTCACCCCGTGGAAGTTGTACTCATCGAACGCTGCCATGATCTCGGCCTGTACCGCTTTGGCACGACCGACAGCCCAGCGATCCACCACCACCATGTCGGCAGGCGCCACCATGTCGGTCGCCGGATTGAAGCCATTCAGGTTGGCCAGCAGGAAGCGGGCGGTGTTGCGAATACGGCGATAAGCATCGGCAGAGCGCTTGAGGATCTCGTCGGAGACAGTCATCTCGCCGGTGTAGTCAGTGCTCGCTACCCACAGACGCAGGATGTCGGCACCCAGCTTGTTCATTACGTCCTGCGGGCTGACCACGTTACCGATGGACTTGGACATCTTGCGACCCTGACCATCCACGGTGAAGCCGTGAGTCAACACCTGGTTGTACGGGGCCTTGTCTTTCATCGCCACGCCGATCATCAGGGAGGACATGAACCAGCCGCGGTGCTGGTCAGAACCTTCCAGATACATGTCGGCCGGGTTGCCGTTGAACTCGGGACGGGCATCAACCACGGAGGAGTGGGTTGAACCGGAGTCGAACCAGACGTCCAGGGTGTCAGGCACCTTGTCGTACATGTCGGCATCGCTGCCCAGCAGCTCGGCCTTGTCCAGATCCCACCATGCCTGGATGCCGGACTGCTCGACCCGCTTGGCCACTTCGTGCATCAGGCGCACGGATTCCGGGTGGAGCGCCTGGGTCTCTTTGTGAACGAACAGGGAGATAGGCACACCCCAGGTACGCTGACGGGAAATACACCAGTCAGGACGGTTCTCGACCATCGCCTGAATGCGGTTTTTACCCCAGGCTGGTACCCAGCCGCTCTGGCCGTGCTGTTTGATACCGTCCTTCTCGATACGCTCGATCTCTTCCAGCGCGCGCTGGCGCAGACCCTTCTGTTCCATGCTGATGAACCACTGCGGGGTGGCACGGAAGATGATAGGGGTCTTGTGACGCCAGCAGTGCGGGTAGGAGTGGTTGAACACCTTGTGATGCAGCAGGGCGCCGCGCTCGGTCAGCACCTCGACCACGGAGGCGTTGGCCTTGAACACGTGCTGGCCGGCAAACAGTTCGGTATCCGGCAGATACACGCCGTTGCTGCCAACCGGGTTGGCCACTTCCAGACCGTACTTCTGACCGACTACAAAGTCTTCCTGACCGTGGCCAGGGGCGGTGTGGACGGCACCGGTACCGGCATCCAGGGTGACGTGGTCACCCAGTACCACCGGCACGTCGAAGCTGTAGAAGGGGTGGTTGAAGCGCAACAGCTCGAGTGCCGCGCCCTTGGCGTAGCCCAGATTGTGGAACTGCTCGATACCGGCACGATCCATCACATCCTTGACCAGTTCGGCGGCCATGATCAGGCGCTCGGGGTGCTCACCTTCCACCTGCACCAGCGCATAGTCGAGGTCGGCGTGCATGGCGATGCCACGGTTGGCTGGCAGGGTCCACGGGGTAGTGGTCCAGATCACCGCAGAGATCGGGCCCTTGCCGGTGTGGCCTTCGGCGCAATCAAACTTGGCGGCAACGGTCGCCTCGTCAACGGCTTTGAAACGCACATCGATGGAGGGGGAGTTCTTGTCGTAGTACTCCACTTCGGCTTCAGCCAGCGCGGAGCCACAATCGGTACACCAGTGCACCGGCTTGGAACCTTTGTGCAGGTGGCCGTTTTCAACGATCTTGGCCATGGAGCGGATGATGTTGGCTTCGGTGCCAAAATCCATGGTCAGATAGGGGTGTTCCCAGTCGCCCAGCACACCCAGACGGATGAAGTCGGTCTTCTGCGCTTCGATCTGGGTCTTGGCGTATTTGCGGCACTCGGCGCGGAATTCGGCAGCGGAAACCTTCTCGCCCGGCTTGCCAACCATGCCTTCCACTTTCAGCTCGATAGGCAGACCGTGGCAATCCCAACCCGGCACATAGGGGGAATCGAAACCGGAGAGGCCCTTGGACTTGATGATGATGTCTTTGAGGATCTTGTTGACCGAGTGACCGATGTGAATGTTGCCGTTCGCATAGGGGGGGCCATCATGCAGAATGAAAGAAGGCTTGCCCGCTTTGGCGCGGCGAATAGCGCCGTAGAGATCCTGATCGTACCAACGTTTCAGCATGTTGGGTTCGCGCTTGGCCAGATCGCCACGCATCGGAAACTCGGTTTCCGGAAGATTCAGGGTGTGTTTATAGTCGCTCATCAGTCCTGGGTTCCCTTCTTTTCTAAAAGAGTGCTGGGTAAATTGAATTGTGGCAGCCCGAACCAGGCTCGGGCCGCCAGGGCATCTCGTTCGATCTGCTCTTTCAAGGCAATGAAAGAGGCAAACTTCTGCTCTTCGCGCAGCTTGTGGCGAAGCAGCACCTTGACCTGCTGACCATATAGATCACCAGAAAAATCAAATAGATGTACTTCCAATCTGGCTTGTGTACCGCTCAAGGTCGGCCGTACACCCACATTGGCTACACCGGGGAAGGTCTTGCCGGAACATATCACTTCCACCGCAAACACGCCACCGACCGGGATCACCTGGCGCTTGAGGGCCAGATTGGCGGTGGGAAAACCTATGGTGCGCCCCAGCTTGTCGCCGTGGGCCACCCGGCCGCTGATGGTGTAGGGGCGGCCAAGCATCAGCTCCACTTCCGCCATCCGGCCCGCCTTGAGGGCTTCACGCACCAGGGTGCTGCTGACCCTCTGCCGTTCGAGCTGGAAGCTCTGGGTACTGATCACCTCGAACCCGAAGCGATGGCCCGCCTCTTCCAGCAGGTGGAAGTCCCCTTCCCGCCCCTTGCCGAAGCGAAAATCGTCGCCAACCACCAGATAGCGAACCCCGAGCTTCTCCACCAGCAACTGCTCGATGAAGGTCGCAGCCGCTTGCTCGGCAAAGCGATGGCTGAAGCGCACGCAGAGCATGCGGTCGATCTGCAGCCCCCGCAGTGCTTCATACTTTTCCCGCAACCGGCTCAGCCGGGCAGGCGCCGCCGTACCGGCAAACAGCTCCAGCGGCTGCGGTTCGAACAGCATGACGCAGGCGGGCAATCCCAGCTGGGCCGCTTTCTCCTTGAGACGTGCCAATACCGCATGGTGACCCTGATGAACCCCATCAAAGTTGCCAATGGTCAATACACATCCCCGGTGACGGGGCTTGAGATTGTGAATGCCGCGAATAAGCTCCATCAGTGCCTTGTGCGTTGCTGCCATGGAAATCGGCGGATTATATATCAGGCAGCAGGCAGGGTCAGCCCTCATAGCCTGATTTCAACTATCCGGGCCCAATCCTGCCCCCGCGGCGCCATGAGGCACTATCCCCATGGCGCCGCAGGATCACGGCTACTGCTGCCCCGCTTTAAGATGACGCGGACGAATGCCCAGCAGCAGCAACACCATCGCATAGACCCCGGCCCCCAGCGACAGCAACATGGTCAGCTGCAAACTGGCCTTGCCCATGCTCCATGCGCCCCATTGGGCCAGATCCGGCGACAGGTAGGCGAGCACGCCCCCCATCAGCACGCTGGCGACCAGCAGCTTGAGGCAGAACACCCCGGTATGGCGGGAGGGACGATAGACGCTCTGCTGGTACAACCCCTTGAACAACAAGGCCGCATTCAGGGTGCCCGAGCAGGCGGTCGAGAGCGCCAGCCCCACGTAACCGAGCGGATAGATGAAGAGGAGGTTGCAGACCATATTGGCCGCCATCGACATCATCCCGATCCGCACCGGCGTCTTGGTGTCCTGCCGTGCGTAATAACCGGGAGCCAGCACCTTGATCAGCATCAGGGAGAGCAGACCGGTGGTGGACGCCAGCAGGCTGGCGCTCGACATGCTCACTTCATGCATGCCGAACTCGCCGCGCATAAACAGCACCCGCAGAATCGGCTCGCGCATCACCGCAATGCCTATCATGGCGGGCAGGCCGAGCAGCATCACCATCCGCACCCCCCAATCCATGGTGCGGGAGAAGTCGGCCGGATCGGCATCCACATGCTTTTTCGCCAGCGCAGGCAGGATCACGGTACTGATGGCCACCGCAAACAGGCCGAGGGGGAACTCCAGCAGACGATCCGAGTAGTAGAGGTAGCTGATGGCACCGGTCGCCAGGAAGGAGGCGAGCATGGTGTTGACCAGCAAGTTGATCTGGCTGACCGATACCCCGAACAGGGCCGGGATCATCAGGGTGCGGATCTTCACCACTCCCGGGTGATGCCATCCCCACTTGGGCCACACCAGCATGTTGATTTGGCGCAAAAAGGGGTACTGGAACAAAAACTGCACCAAACCGCCCAAAAAGACACCAATCGCCAGCGAGATCTCCGGTTTGTCCATCAGTGGCGCAATCCACCAGGCCGCAGCAATCATGGTGATGTTGAGAAACACCGGCGTAAACGACGAGACTGCAAAGCGGCCAAAGGTGTTGAGGATGGCCCCCGCCATGGCGGTAAAGGTGATAAACCAGAGGTAGGGGAAGGTGATCTTGAGCATCAGACTGGCGAGCTCGAACTTCTCGGCCGCAGGGCCGCCGTGCAACCAGTCCCAGAACCAGCCCCAGCCAAACAGCGCGGTCAGCACTCCCGACCCCAGCACCCCGAGCAGGGTAACTACCGTCACTATGCCCCCCAGCGTACCCGCCACCGCGGCCAGCAATTCACGCACTTCCCCCTCGTCGCCATTTTTCTTGTACTCCGTCATTACGGGGACAAAGGCCTGGTTGAAGGCACCTTCGGCGAACAGACGACGCAGAAAGTTGGGAATGCGATTGGCAAAGAAGAAGACGTCTGCGGCCACCCCGGCACCGAGCAGATTGGCGATGACCACATCGCGAACCAAGCCCATTACGCGGGATGCCAGCGTCATTCCGGACACTATCATGCCGGATTTGATCAATTTCTTACTCAAGACGAGGCCTCTGGAACTGTCAGAATGAAAAGAATGCTGCTAGAATCGGCCGACAGTTTAACCGTCTCCCTACTGACACACCACCGGGAGGCGGTGTTTATTTGCACAAATCATTTGACATTATGTGGTTGGAAGGGCATATTTCCGGGCCTTTTCAATACACTCGCTAAGACAGTTTTAGGAGTTTTACCTTGGCTAACATCAAATCTGCTAAGAAGCGCGCTCTTCAGTCAGAAAAACGCCGTCAGCACAACGCCAGCCGTCGTTCCATGACCCGTACCTACCTGAAGAAAGTCATCGCTGCTATCGCCTCTGGCGACAAAGCTGCCGCGACTGCCGCTTTCGCTGTTGCTCAGCCGATCATGGATCGTATGGCGACCAAAGGCCTGATCCACAAGAACAAAGCTGCTCGTCACAAGAGCCGCCTGTCTGCCCAGATCAAAGCTATGGCTTAATCAGCTTCTGCTGATCAAAGCTAAAAAAACCGGCCTTAGTGCCGGTTTTTTATTTATCTGCGCAGCAATAAAGTCGATGCAGCAAACTGATCATTTCACGCACCTCATGGCTGCGCAGCGAATAGTAGACCGTCTGGGCCTCTTTGCGCGTCGTCACCAGTTCATCCCGCCGCAACAGCGCCAGATGCTGTGACAAGGCCGACTGACTCAATCCCAATCGCTCGTTGAGCTCCCCCACCGACAGCTCCCGCTCCAGCAACTGGCACAGAATAAACAGCCGCCGTTCGTTGGCCAGCGCCTTGAGCAAGGCCACCGCTTTACTCGCATTGGCTTCCATCTCTTCAAGTTGCATCACATCTCTCCTCTGCCACTCATCGCCGATGATACGTGGTGATGGGCCGTTTTAAAACGACAGGGTAGCAGGCTGGATGGCGGAGAAATTCTCTTGGCCGGAAAAGAGAAAGGTAAAATCGCTCTCGCAGACCCGCTTCACCGCCGGATGCTGGATCATCCGCTCGGCGAAGATGACGTAATACTCCTCCATCAGATCCTGGGTCTCCCCGATCAGCATCACCCCCTCCCCCTCGAGGATCTCCTCCCGATAGATGGTGGGGGCCATGAAGATCCCCTGATTGAAGAAGCCAAACGCCTTCATCAGGGCGGCATCATCGAACTCGCCAAGAATGCTGGGAGAAACCCCCTGCTGCTCGAACCACTGGGTCAGCTGACGCCCCATGGCGGTACGGCGACCGGGGATCAGCAGCTTGCGCTCCTCCAGACAGGCGGGAAAGGGCTTTTCGGGCAACGGCGCCTTGCAGAAGAAGCTGACGCCACAGCCGCCCAACCGCTTGGAAAGCAGCCCCGCATGCTGGCTGGAGTCCACCGGACAGTCGGAGAGGATCATGTCGAGCTTGTGCTCGCTCAGCTGCTCCAGCAGCAGTTCGTGGGTCGACTCGAAGCAGCGCAGGTGGATGGAGCCATCATTCGGAATAACAGAAAGCAGCACGCGGCTGGCAAGGCGCTTGGATAGAGCATCGGCGATGCCGACGTCAAACAGGATCTGGCTCTCCTTGCGGTAGTTAACGATATCGAGCATCTCGTAGGAGAGGCTGAACATCTTGTCGGCATAGCGAAACACCAGCTGGCCCAGCTCGGTCGCCTCGAGCGAGCGCCCCTTGCGCTTGAGCAGCTTGCCGCCGAGACGCTGCTCCAGCAGCTTGATCTGACCGGTGACCGTTTGCGGGGTCAAAAAAAGGGCTTCCGCTGCCTGAGTAACGGAGCCCTTCTTCTGAGTCATCCAAAAATAGTAAAGGTGGTTGTAGTTAAGGTGTGACATCCGATGAGGTTCCCGCGGTGCGCGGACTCCGGTAGCAGCTGAGTTCAACCGCCAGAATGTCATACATGTCGCTGACCGAGTCAACCTTGTTCGCGCCAAACTGCTCCATCAGGCTGGCCTTGAGGCGTGCCTTGTCCGGCATCCGGTCAGCGCAATAACGCTTGTTGGAGTGTTTGACCCGCTCGCCAGCCCGGCTGCTCAGCGCCCGCTCGGAGAAGGTCTCGCCAAAGCGCGCCTTGGCCTGCTTGTCCCCCAACAGCAGGGCGCTATCGACCACTCCGTTCAGATAGGCAGAGCAGTTCGCCGAGGCGGCGTCCTGCTTGCAATCCTCCAGCCCGCCGGCCCATGCCGCGGGGCTCAACAACAGCATCAACAACCCTGTATGTAGCTTCATAGTCCCTCCGTACTCTGTTCCCCTTCACCCTTGGGAAGGGCCATGCGCAAGGCCAGATAGCCGACCACCGCCGCCATGGTAGAACCCACCAGGATCCCTAGGCGCGAGTAGCTGCCGTAATCCAGCCCACCGTGCTCGAAGGCGAGCGAGGCGATAAACATCGACATGGTAAACCCGATGCCACAGAGGATGCTGACCGCAAAGATCTGCTTGAAGTTGACCCCGGGCGGCAACTGGGCGATGCCCAGTTTGACCGACAGCCAGCTGATGGTGAACACCCCGAGCGGCTTGCCGATAAACAGCCCCAGCATGATCCCCATCGGCACCGGGCTCAACAGGGAGGAGAGACCAATCCCCTCCAGCGATACCCCGGCGTTGGCAAACGCAAACAGCGGCAGGATCAGATAGGCACTCCAGGGGTGCAACTTGTGCTCCAGATACTTGAGCGGCGAGGCGTAACGCTTGCCGTTAAGCGGAACCATAAAGCCCACCACCACACCCGCCAGGGTCGCATGGACGCCAGACTTGAGTACCGCCACCCAGAGCACCAGACCGACCAGCATGTAGAGGCTGATCCTGTCCTCACCACGGCGATTCATCCAAAGCAGGGTGAGGGTTGCCAGAATACCGATAGCCAGCGCCTCCAGCGACAGCTGCTGGGTATAGAAGAGCGCGATGATGATGATGACGCCGAGGTCATCCATGATGGCCAGTGCCAGCAGGAATACCTTGAGGCTCACCGGCACCCGCTTGCCGAGCAGCGCCATCACCCCGAGGGCAAAGGCGATGTCGGTCGCAGCCGGAATCGCCCAGCCAGCGCGCGCCACGTCGTCCGAATAGTTGAAAAAGGCGTAGATCAAGGCCGGCGCCAGCATGCCGCCCACCGCTGCAATGGCCGGGAAGGTCGCCTGAACCCGGGTCGAAAGCGCCCCTTCCAGCATTTCACGCTTCACTTCCAGACCAACCAGCAGGAAGAAGATCGCCATGAAGCCATCGTTGATCCAGAGCAGCAGCGGCTTGTTGATGTCGAGGGCTGCGATGCGCACCTGCACCGGCGTGTCGAGAAACGCCTGATACCCGCCAGCCAGCGCGGTATTGGCTAAAATCATTGCCAGCATGGCAGCCATGATCAGAATAATTCCGGAGGCGGCCTCCAGCTTCAGGAACTTTTTGATTACGTCACTCATGGTTAAATTTTCCACCGTATTGCTTTGATTTGAGTCTATATCCTGCAACAACCAATGGAAAATCGTTTCTTGCTGCTCAACACAACGAAAAAACCGAAGGCAAAATAAAACATACCTGCTATAAGCAGGTTTTTCCTCGTCTCTGGCTACCGTCTTATTAATCAATAAAATGAATTTTCAATTATTTAGCTGCATAAAAAAGGCGCCCTGAGGCGCCTTGCTATCAGATGGCGACGGGCGCCTTGATCCCGGGATGGGGGTCATAACCCTCGATCTCG
Source organism: Aeromonas sp. QDB62 (assembly GCF_027705695.1). Lineage (NCBI taxonomy): Bacteria > Pseudomonadati > Pseudomonadota > Gammaproteobacteria > Aeromonadales > Aeromonadaceae > Aeromonas > Aeromonas sp. QDB62. The sequence goes on from NZ_JAPDCD010000002.1 coordinate 105,830, forward strand.
AAATCCTCGAACTTGTAGTCGAAGATGGAGTCCGGCTTGCGCTTGATCACCAGGGTCGGCAGCGGGCGCGGCTCACGGGAAAGCTGCAGCGCAGTCTGCTCCATGTGGTTGGAGTAGAGGTGCACATCGCCGCCGGTCCAGACGAAGTCACCCACTTCCAGATCGCACTGCTGGGCCATCATGTGGGTCAGCAGGGCATAGCTGGCGATGTTGAACGGCAGGCCGAGGAAGACATCACAGCTGCGCTGGTAGAGCTGGCAGGAGAGCTTGCCGTCCGCCACATAGAACTGGAAGAAGGCGTGGCAGGGAGCCAGCGCCATCTTGTCCAGCTCGCCCACGTTCCAGGCGGAGACGATGATGCGGCGCGAATCCGGATTGTGCTTGATGTCGTCCACCGCCTTCTGGATCTGATCGATGACAGACCCGTCAACCGCTGGCCAAGAGCGCCACTGGGCGCCATATACCGGCCCCAGATCGCCGTTCTCGTCGGCCCACTCGTCCCAGATGCTGACGCCGTGCTCTTTCAGGTAGGCGGTGTTGGTATCGCCATTAAGGAACCACAGCAGCTCGTGAATGATGGAGCGCAGGTGGCACTTCTTGGTGGTAACCAGCGGAAAGCCTTCCGCCAGATTGAAGCGCATCTGATGGCCGAACAGGGAGACGGTACCGGTGCCGGTACGGTCAGACTTGACGGTACCCTCATCGAGGATCTTCTGCATCAGGTTGAGATAAGCTCGCATTATTTCGCCTCCTTGATGGCATTACCGAACAACTGCGGACGCTTGTAGGCAACCCAAATCATCAGGGCACCGGCGATAATCATCGGGGTGGAGAGGATCTGGCCCATGCTGATCTCCTGGAAGTAGAGACCAAGCTGGCTGTCCGGCTGGCGCACAAACTCCACCAGGAAGCGGAACAGGCCGTAGAACAGCAGGAACATGCCGGAGATGGCGCCGCGCGGCGGGTTCTTGCGCCAGAACAGGTTGAGGATGATGAACAGCACCACCCCTTCCAGTGCGAACTGGTAGAGCTGGGAAGGGTGACGCGGCTCGGGGCCCGCTTCCGGGAAGATGATGGCCCAAGGCACATCGGTGATCCGCCCCCACAACTCGCCGTTGAGGAAGTTGCCGATCCGGCCAACGCCGAGACCAAACGGAATGAGCGGCGCCACAAAGTCGGCCACGGTGAAGAAGTGGCGCTTGGTCTTGTGGGCAAACCAGATCATTGCGGTGATAACCCCGATCAGACCACCGTGGAACGACATGCCGCCGGTCCAGATCTTGAACAAATAGGTGGGATCCGCGAGGAAGAGATCGAAGTTGTAGAACAGCACGTAACCGATACGGCCACCGAGGATCACCCCGAGGAAACCGTAGAACAGCAGATCCGACACCTCGTTGCGAGTCCAGCCGCTGTTCGGCGTATCGGCGCGACGGCCGGCAAGCCACATGGCAAAAGCGAAACCAAACAGGTACATGAGACCATACCAGCGTACCGATAGTGGTCCCAAACTGAATGCTACGGGATCAATCTGCGAGAAAACCCAATATCCATCGTGCTGCATAAGCGGCCCCAGTCAAAATAAAAGCCGCATTTTCCGATCATTCGTCAGCAGGGACAAGGCATGATTATCAATCACTCTGTTTCGATTTATGACCGGCTCGCAGCAAACCGCCCAAACCATGCTCCTCCAGATAGCGGGCAAACAGGCCGCGCAGCACGTGGGGATTGTCATGCTTGAGGCCATCGGCCATCAGTTCGGTCAACTCGCTCAGGGTGGATTGACGCAGCACGTACTTGATCCGGGCGATGTTGTGGGTGTTCATACTGAAGCGGCGATAGCCCATGGCCAGCAGCAGCAGTACACCGACCGGATCACCGGCCAGCTCGCCACAGACCGACACCGGCTTCTGGTAGCGATGGGAGGCATCAACCAGCTGTTGCAAAGCGCGGATCACCGCAGGATGGAAGGCATCGTAGATGTTGGCAACCCGGGAGTTGTTGCGATCCACCGCCAGCAGGTACTGGGTCAGGTCATTGCTGCCCACCGACCAGAAGTCGATGAGCGGCGCCATCTCCGGCAAGATAAAGAGGGCTGAGGGCACCTCGATCATCACCCCGAGGCTGGGGTAGCGGATCACCGCATCGCGGCTCGCCGCCTCTTCCGATACTTCCCGCCACGCTTGATCCAGCAGACGGCGGGAGGCCTTGATTTCGCTGACGCTGCTGATCATCGGCAGCATGATGGCCAGATTGTCCAGCCCTTCACTGGCCCGCAGCATCGCTTTGAGCTGCACCAGAAACAGTTCGGGGTGATCCAGGGTGATCCGGATCCCCCGCCAGCCAAGGAAGGGGTTTTCCTCGACGATGGGGAAATAGGGTAACGGCTTGTCGCCGCCCACATCCAGCGTCCGCATGCAGACCGGCCGGTTGCGGTAGGTCTCCAGAATGCCGCGATAGCGGGCAGTCTGCTCCCACTCGGAGGGGAAGCTCTCCTGCAGCATAAAGGGGATCTCGGTGCGATAGAGCCCGACCCCGTCCGCCAGCTGATTGAGGGAGATCTCGGTGTCGGCACTGAGACCGGCGTTGAGCAACAGGGAGACCTTGGTACCATCGGCCGTCTCGGATGGCAGGTTGTCGACACTGCGCACCAGGGTATCGAGTGCCCGCTCTTCATTGAGCAACTGACGATACTCGGTCAGGATCACCTGATTGGGTTCGATGAAGAGATCGCCGCTGTAGCCATCGACCACCAGCATGCGACCGCCGATGTCGCCTAGGGGCAGATCGACCCCCATGATGGCGGCGACCCCCATGGCACGGGCCAGAATGGCCGCGTGGGAGTTGGTGCCCCCCTTGAGCGAGACCACCCCGGTCAGATACTCGCGGGGCACTTCTGCAAGGATGGTGGCGGTCACCTCGTCGGCAACCAGCACCACCGGCTCGCCGATGGAGATATGTTCCGGTTCATTCTGCACCAGTCGGCTGATCAGCCGCTGGGCAATATCCTTCACGTCGGTGGAGCGCTCCTGCAGGTAGGGATCCTTCATGCCCTTGAACTGCTCGATCAAGCGATCGCTGATGAGCTTGACCGCCGAGACCGCAGTCCAGTGCTCCTTGCTCACCTTGTTGCGAATGGGCTTGATGTAGCCGGGATCGTTCAGCAGATGGAGGTAGATATCGAAGATCGCCACCGAATCCTGGCTGTAGCTCTCGCGAAAACGCAGTGCCAGACTCTCCAGATCGTGGCGCACCTCCTCCACAGCCAGCTCCAGCCGCTCCAGCTGGCTGACATGGTCTTCATCCTTGCGCGGGGTGATGGACGAGAGCGCCTTGCGCGGCCGCCACACCCAGGCCTTGGCCATGGCGATACCGCTGGCCCCGGCAATACCGCGCAGCGGCTTGCTCCAGTCGGTCTTCTGCAACCACCCCTTGGCCTGCGCCTGGGCGATCCGCGCCGCCAGCTGGGCCGCCAGGGTGACCATAAAGGACTCCTCCCCCTCATCGAAGCGGCGGCTCTCCTTCTGCTGCACCACCAGAATGCCGACCACCTGACGCTGGTGCATGATGGGGGCGCCCAGGAAGGAGCGGAACGCCTCTTCGGCGACATCGGGCAGGAATTTGAAACTGGGGTGCGCGGGGGCATCAGCCAGGTTGATCAGCTCTTCCCGCTGACCCACCAGACCGACGATGCCCTGCTCGTAGGGCAGGGTCACCTTGCCAACCGCGGACGGGGCTAAGCCGTCGGTAGCCGCCAGGCGATAGCGGCGCACCTCGGGTTCCGAGACATAGACGGAGCAGCAGTCCACTGCCATGGCGTGCCGGGTCTGGCTCACCAATGCCTGCAAGGCCTGCTCGAGGGTATTGGCCTCGGCCATGCTCTCGACGATACGTCTCAGTTCCGTTAACAACTAATCTGTGCTCCTTAACGGGCGCGGTTGCGCCGCCCATCCTTCTTGTTGACCTGCACTGCCGGCACCGGCATCGCCAGCGGGGCAAACTCTTTCATGACCCTGCGGTAAACCTCCCGCTTGAACGAGACGACCTGACGCACCGGGTACCAGAAGCTGACCCAACGCCAGTCGTCAAATTCGGGATGGCCATGACAGCCGAACTGGATCCGCGATTCCCTGCCCGGACCAAGTTGTAACAGGAACCATTTTTGCTTTTGGCCAATACAGACCGGTGAACTGTCCCAGCGGACAAGACGTTTGGGTAAACGGTACTTTAGCCAGTTACGACTGGTGGCCATGATGGTCACATCTTCGGGCTTGAGGCCAATCTCCTCATACAGCTCTCGATACATGGCCTGCTCTGGCGTTTCACCATCATCAACCCCCCCCTGCGGAAACTGCCAGGAGTGCTGCCCATAGCGTTTAGCCCACAACACTTGTCCTTCACGGTTACAGATCACGATACCGACATTGGGACGAAATCCGTCGCCATCAATCACGTGATCACCTTATAAAGGCTGAATCTATAAGGAGATTGTTCCACATTCACTCCGTGGCAGCAAACAAGGAGTGAATCCCCTGTTTCATGAATAACTTTCAATTTCAAACATACTTATAAACAAATCCAAGGATCCGCGCCCCCAAGTTGCCCACCCAGGCTGTGCATAAAGCTGTTAGCAAACGGGTATATACAGTACTTTTTAACTGTACGCAAAAAGCGACCTTTCGCGCAATCTCGCAGATAAAAAGACAAAAAAACATTATCATACAAATAGTTAAATCAAAACAACTGGATCTAGATCCATGTCAATCAAAGAGCCAGATCCATGATCCGGATTGTGAACAAGTTCAACTGCTCAAAGATCCACCGCGGCGAAATTATCCACAGGAGTGGCACAATATCTACCCCGTTTACCCGATAAAAATGGGGTGGCATTCACAATTTTTTGTAACATATCAGCGACTCCACCCACTTTCATCCACTTATCCAAGATTTCTGTGGATAACTGTGTGTAACATCATGCACAAACCCTTGGACAACTATTTCGAGGTCAAACCAGGCCAGGATCACTGCTCGATAAAACAGACAAAACCCTTTAAAATCATCACGATGAGCTGATAGCCCCCAAATTCTCTGCATTTGATCTTATCCACTCAGGATCGGTTATAAAAACAGCGATCCTTCTCGGGATCCTCCCCTGTTAGAATATGGCGAGCAAGATGGAGCCAACTATGCCAAGCAATCCCCAATCCGAGCAGGAGTTATTGAGCCGCGCCTATGCCATGGCTGGCTTCACGCTGGCGCAGCTGGCCGCCGAGGCTGGCATCGCGGTGCCCAACGATCTGCGCCGTGACAAGGGGTGGGTCGGTCAGTTGATCGAGCTGCAACTGGGGGCCAGCGCAGGGAGCAAGCCGGAACAGGACTTCCCTGAGCTGGGGATCGAGCTCAAGACGATCCCCGTGGATCCTCAGGGCAAACCGCTGGAGACCACCTTCGTCTGCGTCGCCCCGCTGATCGGCGTCAGCGGCCAGCGCTGGGAGGAGTCAAACGTGCGCAACAAGCTCTCCCGGGTGCTCTGGATCCCGGTGGAAGGCAGTCGCGAGATCCCGGTTGGCGAGCGGCGGGTCGGCATGCCGCTGATGTGGAGCCCGAATGAAGAGGAAGATCGGCTACTGCGTCAGGACTGGGAGGAGCTGATGGACATGATTGTGCTGGGGGAAGTGGAGCAGATCAGCGCGCGCCACGGCCAGGTGATGCAACTGCGGCCCAAGGCCGCCAACAACAAGGCACTGACAAGAGCCATCGGTCGCGATGGTCAACCCATCATGACCCTGCCGCGCGGCTTCTATCTCAAGATCGACTTCACCCACAGCCTGCTGCAACGCTATTTTGCCTTGCCGACTTGATCTGCCTTATCAACATCTTTGTCATATGATGGTATAAAAATAGACAGGAGCCATTTTTAACTCACAGACAAGGAGGCGTCATGCCACTGATCAAACAGTTTTTAAAGTCCAAGCCCGAGGTCAAGGTGACCTTCGCCGTAGAGAAGGAGGCCGCCGCAGGCGCGGAGCAGGTGATGCTGATCGGTGAGTTCACCCAGTGGCAACCGGTCGAGCTGAAACGCATGAAGAGCGGCGAGTTCAAAGCCACCCTCAATCTGCCGACCGACGGCCCGGGTTACTTCGAATATTGCTACCAGCTCATCACCCCGGAAGGGGAGACCCTCTACGAGAATGACTGGGCAGCGGATGACTATGTACCTGGCCCCTTCGGGCGCGACAACTCGGTAGTACGGGTCATCCAGTAACGGCACCCAGATAGCCAATAGACGGATACAAAAAAGGCTCGCCATTGGCGAGCCTTTTCACTACCTGTCGAGCTATTTGCCGACATACCGACACCAATTCGAATCGAATTAGTTGAGCTTCTCTTTGATACGAGCAGCTTTGCCGGACAGGTTGCGCAGGTAGTACAGTTTGGCGCGGCGAACATCACCACGACGCTTCAGTTCTACACTGTGGATCAGCGGAGAGTGAGTCTGGAATACACGCTCAACACCTTCGCCGTTGGAGATCTTGCGAACGGTGAAAGCAGAGTGCAGACCGCGGTTACGCTTGGCAATAACGATGCCTTCGAAAGCCTGCAGACGCTCTTTACCACCTTCTTTAACACGAACTTGAACACGTACAGTGTCGCCCTGGGCAAAAGCCGGGATGTCGGTACGCAGTTGCTCTTGTTCAAGCTGCTGAATAATCTTGCTCATTGTCTTTCCTTACCTAGGATAAACTGAAAACTCTACTTAACGCTGTCACGCACTTCGCGGACATACTCGGCAAGAAGTGATTCTTGCTCGTCAGTCAGAGCTAGGTTGTTAATAAGTTCCGGCCTTCTTTGCCAGGTTCGTCCGAGCGACTGTTTGAGACGCCAGCGTCGAATCACTTCGTGATTGCCGCTTGTCAGCGCCTCTGGCACCGCCAATCCATCCAACACCTCCGGCCGAGTGTAGTGGGGATGATCCAGCAAGCCATCCGTAAAGGAGTCTTGCTCGGCACTGGCCTGATCGCCCAAAACCCCCGGGACCAGACGCGAAACCGCATCGATCAGGGTCATGGCAGGCAACTCGCCACCACTTAACACGTAATCCCCGATAGACCACTCTTCGTCGACTTCGGTTTGTATCACGCGTTCATCGATACCTTCGTATCGACCGGCTACCAGAATCAGTTTCTGATTCGTCGCCAACTCGGTTACGCCCGCTTGAGTCAGCTTGCGTCCCTGAGGAGAGAGATAGATGACTTTCGCCCCGTCTCCCGCCGCTTGCTTGGCTGCATGAATCGCGTCACGCAGCGGCTGAACCATCATTAACATGCCGGGCCCACCACCATAAGGACGATCATCGACCGTACGGTGTTTATCGTGGGTAAACTCCCGAGGGTTCCAGCACTCAATCTGCAGCAGGCCACTCTTGACGGCCCGACCCGTTACCCCGTGCTCGGTAATGGCTCGGAACATTTCAGGGAAGAGGCTAATGACCCCAATCCACATAAGAAACCTCCGGCACCCGTGTTAGCGCGGGAAACTAGAAACCAGGATCCCAATCAACTTCGATTGTTCGAGCAGTCAGATCAATATTCTTGATCACCTGCTCTTCCAGGAACGGAATTAACCGCTCCTTTGCACCAAAGGCATCTTTTACATTGGCCTCAACCACCAACACATCGTTGGAGCCGGTTTCCATCAATTCGGTCACCTTGCCCAGGTCGTATCCCTTGGTGGTCACCACGGAGCAACCAATCAGGTCACGCCAGTAGAACTCACCTTCAGGCAACGCAGGCAACAGATCAGCGGGTACGCCAATCTCGACATTGGTCAATGCCAGGGCATCTTCGCGCACATCGATACCATCGAGTTTGCAGATCAGACCCTTGTTGTGACGTTTCCAGGATGAAACCCGAATTTCACGCCACGCCCCGTTCTGATTGATCAGCCAGGGGTTGTAATCGAAAATCGCTTCGGCAACATCGGTGAAGGAGTTCACTTTAAGCCAGCCCTTGATGCCATAAACGGTACCCAGGGTGCCCAGAACTATAGGTTTTTCCACCTTAACTCCTTACCGTTTAGCTGATTAAGCAGCTTTTTTAGCGTCTTTGATCAGCTTGGCAACGCGGTCAGAAACAGCGGCACCAGTAGCAACCCAATGCTCGATACGAGCCAGGTCCAGGTTCAGCTTTTCAGCAGAACCAGCAGCAACCGGGTTGAAGAAACCAACGCGCTCGATGAAGCGACCGTCACGGGCGCAACGGCTGTCAGAAACTACTACCTGGTAAAACGGACGCTTTTTCGCGCCACCACGTTGTAAACGAATGGTTACCATATCGTCCTCATTAACATCTAATGAACAAGGCCCGCAAACACGCGGACCCTAGCTTAAAATAAGCCGCGTAATTCTACTTGGATTCGTAATAATTGCAACCAAGCCAGCCATTTTTTGCGCAGAACCGCAATGAAAAGGGGCCTGCCGCGGCAGACCCCCATCAACACGCTGGCCGGATCAGAACGGGCCGCGACCGCCACCGAAACCGGGGGGCATCATGTTCTTCATCTGGCTCATCATCTTGCGCATGCCGCCCTTGCCGGACATTTTTTTCATCATGCGCTGCATCTCGGTGAACTGCTTGAGCAGCTTGTTCACGTCCTGCACCTGCATGCCGGAGCCTGCGGCGATACGGCGTTTGCGGGAACCCTTGATGAGATCAGGATGAGCGCGCTCTTTCGGCGTCATGGAGCTGATGATGGCTTCCATCCGCACGGTGAGCTTGTCATCCATCTGATCTTTCACGTTATCCGGCAAGCCGGACATGCCAGGCAACTTGTCGAGCATCCCCATCATGCCGCCCATGTTGCGCATCTGGACCAGCTGCTCGCGGAAATCTTCCAGATCAAAGCCTTTACCGCTCTTGACCTTGCTGGCCAGCTTGGCCGCTTTCTCTTTATCGACGTTGCGCTCGACTTCCTCGATCAGCGACAGCACATCGCCCATACCGAGGATGCGGGAAGCGAGACGATCCGGGTGGAACGGCTCCAGCGCATCGGTCTTTTCACCCATACCGATAAACTTGACCGGTTTGCCAGTGATGTGACGCACCGACAGGGCGGCACCACCGCGGGCGTCGCCGTCCGCCTTGGTGAGGATCACACCGGTGAGCGGCAATGCTTCGTTAAACGCCTTGGCGGTATTGGCGGCATCCTGACCAGTCATGGCATCGACCACGAACAGGGTTTCGACCGGCTTGATGGTGGCGTGCAGATGCTGGATCTCGGCCATCATCTCGCTGTCGACGTGCAGACGACCGGCGGTATCGACGATCACCACGTCATAGAACTTCTTGCGCGCCTGATCGATGGCGGCGGTGGCGATGTCGACCGGCTTCTGGCTGGCGTCGCTCGGGAAGAAGTCGACCCCGATGTCGCTGGCCAGGGTCTCCAGCTGCTTGATCGCCGCAGGGCGATAGACGTCAGCACTGACCACCAGCACTTTCTTCTTGCTGCGCTCTTTGAGCAGTTTGGCCAGTTTGCCAACTGTGGTGGTCTTACCGGCACCCTGCAGACCGGCCATCAGGATGATCGCAGGCGGCTGGGCAGCCAGGTTGAGCTGTTCGTTGGCCTCCCCCATCACGGTGACCAGTTCACCGTGCACAATCTTGATGAATGCCTGGCCCGGGCTCAGGGATTTGGCCACTTCCTGCCCGACTGCGCGCTCTTTGACGCGCGCCACGAAATCACGCACTACCGGCAGGGCGACATCCGCCTCGAGCAGCGCCATGCGGACTTCGCGCAGGGTTTCCTTGATGTTCTCTTCGGTCAGGCGACCACGGCCACTGACATTGCGCAAGGTGCGCGAGAGTCGTTCAGTCAAATTCTCAAACATGACGGATTCCGGTTCTTGGCGTAATAAATTGGAGGCATTATAACCCAGAGCGGGCGCGAGGACGATTATTCACCGCACCGCAGCAGCAGGGACCTTCTCCCTATATATGGGCAGATCGACCGTTGCACAACTGGCGAGCACTTCTCGTGCAAGGTATACTGCCCCTCTTACCCTCAAAAGCTTGTGCAACAACGACCTGGTTATGATCGTAATCTCTGTTCTGGCCCTGGCGTTTTATCTGCTGGCCATCATCGCCTCCCTGCATCTGTTACTGAGCGCCAAGCCGGTGGGACAGCGCTCCCTGTTTGCCTGTATCGGATTGGCCCTGATCGCCCATGCCAGCGCCCTCGGTTCAGAGGTATTGCAGAGTTCCGGCCAGAACCTGAGCATGCTCAACGTTGCCTCGCTGGTCAGCCTCATCATCAGTTGCTTCATGACCTGCGTCACCCGCCGCTTCAACGGCTGGATCCTGCTGCCGGTGGTCTACAGCTTCTCGGCCCTGTTACTGGCAGCCAGTGCCCTGATCCCGGGTCGCTACATCACCCATCTGGAGGCCCATCCCCAGCTGTTGCTGCACATCGGCCTCGCGCTGATGGCCTACTCGGTATTGATGATCGCCTGTCTGTTTGCGCTGCAGCTCGCCTGTCTGGACAAGCAGCTGAAATCGAGAAAAATCAGTAATCTGCCAGCCATGCCACCACTGATGACGGTGGAGAAACGGCTGTTCCAGCTGATCTCTGCGGGGGTGCTGCTGCTGACCCTCTCCATCGCCTCCGGCCTCTTCTTCCTCGAAGACATGTTCGCCCAGGGCAAATCCCACAAGGCGGTGCTCTCCATTCTTGCCTGGTGTGTCTACGTGCTGTTGCTGTGGGGTCATCACACCTATGGCTGGCGCGGCCGTAAAGTCATCACGCTCAGTCTGATTGGCAGCGTCATCCTGACCCTTGCCTACTTTGGCAGCCGCTTCGTCAAAGAAGTGTTGTTGAGCTGACCCCTACTCTTTTCGTCACACCATCCAACAGGAGCCCTTTTTGGACAGCATCTCAACGAGCACATTACTGATTGTCCTCGTTATCTTGATCCTTCTATCCGCTTTTTTCTCCAGTTCCGAAACCGGCCTGATGTCCATCAACCGCTACAAGCTGCGGCATCTGGCACAGACCAAACACAAAGCCGCACGCCGCGTCGAACAACTGCTCGCCCGCCCCGATCGCCTGCTGGGGCTGATCCTGATCGGCAACAATCTGGTCAATATCCTCGCCTCAGCCATCGCCACTATCGTCTGCATCCGGCTGTTTGGTGATCTCGGCGTCGCCATCGCCACCTTCGGCCTGACCCTGGTGGTGCTGGTGTTTGGTGAAGTGACCCCCAAGACCCTGGCCGCCATGTTCCCGGAGAAGATCGCCTATCCCGCCTCCTGGATCCTGAAAGGATTGATGGTGCCGCTCTCGCCGCTGGTCTGGCTGATCAACGGCATCACCAGCGGCCTGCTCAAGATGCTGAAGATCAATCCCAACAAGGATGACTCCCTCAACACCGAGGAGCTGCGCACCATCGTCAACGAGGCAGGCAACCTGATCCCCAAGCGTCATCAGGAGATGCTGCTCAGCATCCTGGATCTCGACAAGATGCTGGTCGAGGACATCATGGTGCCGCGCAGCGACATCTACGCCATCGACATCAACGATGACTGGAAGAGCATCCAGCGTCAGCTGGCTCACTGCGCCCACACCAAAATCCTGCTCTATCGCGACAATATCGATGACGTTGTCGGCTTTTTACACGCGCGCGATGCCCTGAGACTGGTTGCTCGGGATCTGTTCAACAAATCGAGTCTGTTGCGGGAAGTGGACGAGATCTACTTCATTCCGGAAGGGACCCCGCTCAACGTGCAGCTGGCCAAGTTCCAGCGCAACAAGGAGCGGATCGGCCTGATTGTCGATGAGTATGGCGATATTCAGGGACTGATCACCCTGGACGACATTCTGGAAGAGATCGTGGGCGACTTCACTACCTCCATGACGCCCGCGCCGAGCGACGAGATCCACCCCCAGCCGGACGGCACGTTTTTGGTGGAAGGCTCGGCCAGTGTGCGCGAGCTGAACAAGGAGATGAACTGGCACCTGCCCATCGACGGCCCGCGCACCCTCAACGGTCTGATCCTCGAATATCTGGAGGAGATCCCCCAGCCCAACATCGGGATCCGACTGGCCGGTTATCCTATCGAGATCCTCGATGTGGAGAACAACATGGTAAAGATGGCGCGGATCATGCCGGCATCTTACCGGGCCGATACAGATTCACAACATTGAAAAAGGGCTGCCAGTGGCAGCCCTTTTCTATTGCTCATTTTCATTGTTCGTCTTCGTCATCCGGCTCCAGCACCAGGGTCGGGATCAACTCGCCGAAGACCCGTTGCAACTCGGCACGGTTGGCCAGCAGGTCTTGCAGCGTATAGCTGTCCATCACCGCCAAAAATGCATCCATTGCCTCTCGCAGCGCACTCTTGAGCAGACAAACCGAGACGATATGGCAAACGGGCGAGCCGCAGTCGATCCCGTCCAGATTGCCTTCCAGCGCACGGATAACCTGCCCGATATTGATGGTGGCCGGATCGCAAGCCATGCGAATACCGCCATTCTTGCCCCGCTGGGATTGCAGATAGCCCAGCTTCACCAGCTGATTGACCACCTTCACCATGTGGTTGCGGGAAACGCCATACAGGGCCGATACCTTGGCGACGCTCGACAACTCCCCTTCCGGCAGGGTGGCAAGATAGAGCAGGGCTCTCAATCCGAAATCTGTATAACTGGTTAGTCTCATAAAACCTGATTAGCGCAATGCGAAAAGTGGAGTATTGATTCAAATCAAATAAACATCTAGGATGCCACTTATTAAATGACATTTTATATGTTCAATTAAAACGAGGCCCCTATGCTAGATCAAACCACCGTTGCCGTCATCAAAAGCACCATTCCGCTACTCGAATCAGCAGGTCCGGCCCTTACCCAGCACTTCTATCAGCGGATGTTCAGCCATAACCCGGAGCTGAAAGATATCTTCAACCTGGCCCATCAACGCAGTGGCGGCCAGCCGTTGGCCCTGTTCAATGCGGTCGCGGCTTACGCCAGGAATATCGACAATCTGGGGGCACTCGCCGGTGCGGTCGAGCGGATTGCGCACAAACATACCGGATTCCTGATCCAGCCGGAACAATATCACATTGTAGGTAGTCATCTCTTGGCCACGCTCAAAGAATTGGGCGGAAGTGCGGTCACCGACGAGGTGCTGGAGGCATGGGGCAAGGCGTATGGTGTGCTGGCCGACATCTTCATCGGCCGCGAGCGGGAGATCTATCAGGAGAAGGCCAATCAGGATGGCGGCTGGCAAGGTACCCGCAGCTTCATCATCAAGGAGAAGCGGGCCGAGAGCGCCATCATCACCTCCTTCCTGCTGGCGCCGGAAGATGGCAAGCCGGTATTGGACTTCAAACCGGGCCAATACCTCAGCATTAAGCTGGTTCATCCCGAGCTCGAATATCAGGAGATCCGCCAGTACTCCCTCTCCGATGCCCCCAACGGGCAGGATTACCGCATCAGCGTCAAGCGCGAGCCGCAGGGTCAGGTCTCCAATCTGCTGCACGATCACCTGCAGGTGGGTGACAAGATCGAGGTGATGCCCCCCACTGGCGATTTCTATCTGAAAGCCGACAGCCAGACTCCGGTGGTACTGCTCTCCGCCGGTGTCGGCGTGACGCCGATGATGAGCATGCTTAACCAGCTGCTGGCGAGCGGCCATCAGGCCGATATCACCTGGCTGCACGCCTGCGAACAGGGCGCTGTGCACGCTTTCAGGGAAGATATTCAGCAAAAATCCCGCCAGCATCCCAACTTGCTGAGCCGGGTCTGGTATCGGGAGCCGGAGGCCAATGATGTGCCGGACGAAGATTACGACCTTTCCGGCACCATGGATCTGACCGCAGTGAAGGAACGCATCACGCCAGAGGCCCACTACTACTTCTGTGGCCCCGTGGGCTTCATGCAAGAGATCAAGCGGCAGTTGCTGGCGGCTGGGGTATCAGCCGGGCAGCTTCATTACGAAGTTTTTGGCCCCCATCAAGATCTCTAAGGCGCGGGCGGCCATATAACGGAGGGAGGCTCCGGCCTGTCATGGCACGGCGGCTGGAACCGGACCCACAGATGCAGATCTGTGGGTCATTTTGTTGGATCAGTGCATCGCCTTGGCGCGGGCTACCACGTTGGCCGGCATCCGGTTGCCAAGCCGACTGAGCAGACTCGCCGCCTTCTGGTGCAGCGCCTTGTCACCGATGACAGCACCATGGAGCCAACGGTAGGCATCCTCATAATCGAGCGGGCTGCCCATCCCCTGCAACAGCATCTCGACCCACTCGATGCGGGCGCGCAGAAAACCGAGGCTGGCCGCCTCGCGCATCAGAGTCTCGGCACGCACCAGATCCTTCTGCACCAGGGTTCCTTTCCAGTAGTAGCGGCCCAGTTGCTCCAGCGCGGGCGCCAACCCCTGATTGGCCGCCTCCCACATATATTGCACTCCGAGTTCGGCATTGGGCTTGGTACAGACGCCCCATGCCAACATATCCCCCCAGAGGTACTGATAGGCCGGGATCTTCATCACCGAGGCGCGCGCTTCGATATCCTGAGTCAACTGACAGCGATCCTGCTTCACCTGAGTGAGATGACGCCCCTGCTCAATCCAGTTGAGCAGTTCGTCCTGACGATAGAGCGGCACCGCCTGCAACTCGCCAGCGGCCAGTGGCGCGGGAGGTGCAACCGCAGCAGCGGGTTCCACCGGTTGTGGCAGCGGCGCAGCACCCTCGCCACTGCTGGCGACCGGTGTGGTCGGCTCGGCCGGGAGCAAGACGGGGGCAGCCTCAGAGGGCGTAGGTGTAGTCGCAGAGACAGGCGCCGTTGCCACCGCAGCGCTGCTTTCAGTCGGCATCGAGGCACTGACCGCTGGCGCATCGCTCGATACGGCAGCCGATACCGCCTCGGCACCATAGAGGGGCGCGCTGAATGCACCGACAAGAACGAGAAGGGTAAGGGGTTTCATCATAAGGATCTCCTGCTGCACTCTGTTATCGGCACCAACCCCCATCCCCTTAGCCTGCCGGGCGGATCTCATCAATACAAAAGGGAGCCGAAGCTCCCTTGTTGGCACGGTTGACCCGCTTACTTGACGAAATCGACACCCAGCTGGATATCGGCTTTCAGGGTAGCCAGCATGCCTTCCATCGCTTCTTGCTCGAACGCGCTCAGCTTGCCGTAATCCAGTACGGTTTCGACGCCGTTCTTGCCCAGCAGTACCGGCTGCGCGAAGAAGGTGGCGTGCTCGCCGTTGCCTTCCACGTAGGCGCACTCAACAACGTTGGCTTCACCCTGCAGACCCTTGATGAGGGAGAGACCGAAACGGCAAGCCGCCTGACCCATGGAGAGGGTCGCAGAACCGCCACCGGCTTTGGCTTCCACCACTTCGGTACCGGCATTCTGGATGCGCTTGGTCATGGCAGCCACTTCTTCTGCAGTGAAGGAGGCGCCTTCAATCTGGGAGAGCAGCGGCAGAATGGTCACGCCACTGTGACCACCGATCACGTTGACGCGAACCTTGTCGATGTTCAGCCCTTTGGCGGCGGCCACGAAGGTCTCGGCGCGGATCACGTCCAGGGTGGTGACACCGAACAGACGGCGCTTGTCATAGACACCGGCTTTCTTCAGCACTTCGGCGGCGATGGCCACAGTGGTGTTGACCGGGTTGGTGATGATGCCGATCAGTGCTTTCGGACAAGTGGCCGCGCACTTCTCGACCAGATTCTTGACGATACCGGCGTTGATGTTGAACAGGTCGGAGCGATCCATCCCCGGCTTGCGTGCCACACCGGCGGAGATCAGCACCACATCGGCCCCAACCAGCGCAGGAGTCGGATCTTCACCGCAGAAGCCCTTGATGGCGACGTCGGTAGGAATATGACTGAGGTCAACGGCCACACCCGGGGTGACCGGGGCGATGTCATACAGGCTCAGCTCGGAGCCAGCCGGCAGACGGTTTTTCAACAGCAGAGCGAGGGCTTGACCGATGCCACCAGCGGCACCCAGAACGGCAACTTTCATGATCAACTCCATGTTTAAGCGTAGGTTTAAGGTTGTTTCTTGTTGTGCGCCCAACCTTAATGGATCCCCCCATAAAAAACAATCTGATAACAGTTGCAGTCACGGGTTCTGTGAGCCACGAAACACGCGGGAGCAAAAATTGGAGGGAAATACAAAAAGTTGGAGGAGAAGCACAGTTTTTCTGCACTTCTCCTTACCATAAAGAGGTAGTTATGAAGGTTTCAGGATTGAAATGCCAACGCCCGTTTTTCACACCAGCGAAAACCAATTGTTAACAATCCGTTCATCGCCAGATACAGCCCGCCAGCCACCCCGAACACCGCCAGGGTATCGTAGGTCTGGGCATTCAACCCCTGCGCCAGCCCCATGATGTCCATGATGGTGATGGTACTGGCGAGGGAACTCCCCTTGAGCACCAGGATCACCTCGTTGGAGTAGGCAGGCACCAGATGACGGGCCGCGTGGCGCACCTTCATCCAGAGGGTTTGCCCGGAGGAGAAACCCAGCGCCCGGCACGCTTCCACCTCACCGGCCGGGATGGCATCGAGCGCCCCCTTGAACAACCGGGTGGAGTAGGCCGCCGTGTTGAGACCCAGTGCCAGCACGGCGCAGAACCAAGGCTGCTTGAGCAGCGGCCAGAGCGGGCTGGCTTTCAGCCACTCGAACTGCCCCGGCCCGTAGTAAATCAGGAAGATCTGAATGAGCAGCGGCGTACCGGTAAAGATCAGCACCCACAGCTGCACCAGCTGGGTCGCCACCGGCAGGCGCAGCTCCAGCACCCAGGTCATCAGGGCCGCCAGAGCTATCCCCAGCAGCAGGCTGAACAGAGTCAGCTCCAGTGTGGTGACCAGACCGCCCAGCAACGTAACGAGATACTCTTGCATCAGTTAGCCTCCGTAGCGGCGGGTGTAGCGGGCAGCGAGCCCGAGGCCGTACTCGCTCACCAAACTGATAGCCAGATAGATGAGGGCGGCGGCGGCATACCAGGTGAACGGCTCATAGGTACTGGCCGAGGCCATCTGCGCCTGACGCATCATCTCGTTGACCCCGATCAGCGACACCAGCGCGGTGTCTTTCAGCAGCACCAGCCACTGGTTGCCGAGGCCCGGCAGGGCGTGACGCCACGCCTGCGGCAACACGATACGAAAGAAGATGTGGCCCTTGCCAAGACCCAGCGCCATCGCCGCCAACCGTTGCCCGGCAGGCACTGCATTGAGTGCCGCCCGCAGGGTCTGGGTCGCATAGCTGGCAAACAGCAGGGAGAGCGCCAGCACGCCGCAGGCAAACGGGCTGAACTCCACATACTCGCCGGTGATGAGGAACAGCACCTGGGTCGAGCCGAAGTAGATGAACAGCACCACCAGCAACTCGGGCAGGCCACGGATCAGCGTGGTCAGAGTGGCCACCGGCCACACCAGCGCACGCTGCTTGCTGAGCTCGGCGGCACTGAACGCCAGTGCCAACACCATGCCCCCGACCAGTGATGCCAAGGCCAGCCCGAGGGTCATCCAGGCTGCATCCAACAACAGGCTCAACATGGCTTACTGCGCGAAGTATTTGTCGAAGATTTTCTGATAGGTGCCGTTGGCCTTGATCTCGGCCAGCCCCTTGTTCAGCTGAGTCAGCAGCTCCTGATTGCCCTTGGCGACCGCGATGCCAAAGCCGGTACCGAAGTACTTGGCATCGGTCACCGGCGTACCCACTACCGCATACTCCTTGTGTTGCTTCAGCCAGTCGGCAGCAACGGCGGTATCGGCAAACACACCGTCGGTACGGCCATTCATCATGTCGAGGAAGGCGCTCTGGTAGCTGGCATAAGGCACGGTCAGCAGACCCTTGCTCACCCAGTTATCCACCAGATAGGACTGGTGAGAGGTGCCGTTCTGCACACCGACAGTCTTGTCGACCATCTCTTCCGGCCCCTTGAAGGCATCTTTCTTGGCGACGAATACTGCCGAGTTCTCGTAGTAGATGTCGGAGAAATCGACCTGCGCGGAGCGCTCCGGAGTCACGTCCATGGCGGCGATGGCGGCATCATAGCGACGGAATTTCAGGCTGGGGATCAGGCTGTCAAAGGCCTGGTTGTGGAAGCTGCACTCCAGCTTGGCCTGCTCGCAAATGGCGCGAGCCAGATCGATGTCAAAACCCTGAAACTCGTTCTTGTCATCCAGGTATTCGAACGGCGCGTAGGTGGCCTCGGTGGCGAACTTGATCTCTTTGGCCATGACCGAGGTACTCAACAGACCCATGGCAGCAACCAACAACAGACTCTTTTTCATGACAGCTTCCTTATCGATTCAATATCAATGCATCAAGAATTCGGCAAACCGGCTGGTTTGCGGGGATTGGAAAATGGCGGCGGTGCCGGATTCGATGATCCGCCCCTTCTCCAGATAAATCACCTGACTGGCCACCTTGCGGGCAAAATCGACCTCGTGGGTCACCACCACCTGGGTAATGCCGGTCTGGCTCAGGTTGCGGATAATCTCGGCCACCTCTTTGGTGATCTCGGGATCCAGCGCGGCAGTCGGTTCGTCAAACAGCAGCACTTCCGGGTCCATCATCAGGGTACGGGCAATGGCCACCCGCTGCTGCTGACCGCCGGAGAGACGGGCAGGCCAGGCATCGCGCTTGTCGGCCAGCTGCAACTGGGCCAGCAGATAGGCCCCCTTCTCGATGGCGGCCTCCTTGCTCATGCCGAGCACCTTGACCGGCGCTTCAATCAGATTCTCCATCACAGTGAGATGTGGCCAGAGATTGTACTGCTGGAACACCATACCCACCTTGCGACGCAGCAGTTGGGACTGGCGGTTGAATTCGGCAGCAGAGAGGGCGTTCGGGAAAGAAAATTCACTTTCGCCAATCCGCAGAACACCCGCATCCGGGGTATCCAGCAGGTTCATCATCCGTAGCAGGGAACTCTTGCCAGCACCGCTCGGGCCCAGCAACACCAAGGTTTCACCGGGGGATGTCCGAAAGCTGACCTGTTGCAGAACCGGCACCTTGTGCCAGGATTTCTCGATACCTATTAATTCAATACCCATACAGCCCAATTGAATAAGTTTTCAAAATTTCATCCCGATTCTATCCCTAATAGAGGTTGATGCAAGCCATTTTTGAATCAATATGCAGAACAAGCGCCGCTTCCTTGCAAAAAACGGCATATGAATGCAAAATGGCCTCGCTGTTCGTATCTGCCGCCTGTGTCACACAGGCCGCCACACCTCCTCATTCGTGAGACCAAGATGAAACACAACGACAAGCAAGAAAAACTGGCCAAGGCCTTTAAAGCCTTGCTGAAAGAAGAGCGCTTTGGCTCCCAGGCAGAGATCGTCACCGCCCTGCAAGAGCTGGGCTTCGAGAACATCAACCAGTCCAAGGTATCGCGCATGCTGAGCCGCTTCGGCGCCGTTCGCACTCGCAATGCCAAGATGGAGATGGTCTACTGCCTGCCGGTGGAGCTGGGCGTGCCCACCACCTCCAGCCCGCTCAAGAATCTGGTACTGGACGTCGACCACAACGGCGCACTGGTGGTGATCCACACCAGCCCGGGCGCGGCCCAGCTGATCGCCCGCCTGCTCGACTCCCTCGGCAAGGCAGAGGGGATCCTCGGCACCATCGCCGGTGATGACACCATCTTCATCACCCCGACCAGCGATACCGATATCGAAGAGCTCTACCTCTCCGCACTCGAGCTGTTCGAACAGACCCCGTAATGGTGGCCACCGCGTCATAGCGATCACGCCAGAACGAAAAATCCCGGCCAAGGCCGGGATTTTTGTTTTCTGCAGCTTCGTCAGGCGGGCTTATTTGCCCTGTGCCATCAAAAAGCCTTCCGATGGGGCGAAGAAAGCCGCGCCGGTCACTGCCTTGGTGAAGCGCAGCAGGTGATCGAAGTGGCTGCCCTCCCCCTTGTACATGCTGGCCAGCATGGCGTTGAAGTGCTGCGGTGTGCGGCAGCAGGAGATGAAGTAGAGCCCCTGCTCGCGCATGGTGCCCCAGGGCATGCTCTGGCGCAGGATCTCCATAGACTCCCCTTTCGGAGTCTTGAGGTTGACCCGCTTGATGTGGGCGGTCAGCGGCTTGGCGGCAGACTCATACTCGATGTTGTCGGGCTTGGTGCGACCGATAATGTCTTCCTGCTCTTTTTGCGCCAGCTTCTCCCAGTCGCTCATGGCGTGGACCCAGCGCTGGACGTGAATGTAGGATCCACCGGCAAACTCGCCATCGGCCAACAACGCCACTTCGGCGCGATGCTCATCCTGCGGGTTCTCGGTGCCATCGACGAAACCGGTCAGGTCACGGCAATCCAGATTGCGGAAACCGCGCACCTCTTCGGCCAGCTCGACCAGTCCGGCCAGCAGCGCCATCACGCGGTGACCGACGTGGTGCAGTACATCCACCCGATCGGCACGCAGCTGAATAAAGAGATCAAACGGGGTGTTGGGCGCTTCCTGACCGTTGGCGGATTGCGCCATAAAGCTACGGAACTGGGGCGGACGGGCGGCAGGGTAGAGACCATCCCAGGCATCGGCGCCAACGGCAACCAGCCCGCTGAAACCGGCATCGGGGAAATCGGCGGCCACCGCCTGCCACAGGGCAGGCAACTTGGCCAGACGGCCGGCCAGTTCGGCGGCATCGCCGGTGCGATTGAACATCAGATAGAGGGCGTGCAGATTCGGCTCTGCGCAGATCCCGGCTTGGGCTTTCATATATCTCTCCCCTGAGTAGGCGTTAGCGTTACGGGCTATTAGCGTTGCGCGATTATAAACCAGAGTTGTTCCAGTTCTTTGATTTCACGACGATATCACGCGTTCAGGGTAAAGGGTCGAACAACACCAGCCCATGAGGGGCGACCTTGATCCGTGCCCGCATCCCTTCAAGGGGCTCGCCAATGCTCGCCTCCAGCTGCAGATCGCCACACTCGAACAGCACCCGGCAATGGTGGCCGAGGAACTGCTGCTCCACCACCTTGAGCTCGCCCTCTGCGGCGCTCTCCAGCAGCAGTTGCTGGGGTCTGAGCATCAACTGCAACTGCTCGCCCACCGCACGACCATGGGGTTCGCTGCCACAGATGACCCCGAGCGCCGTCTGCACGCAGTGGCTGTCCACCACCTCGGCGGCCAGATAGTTGACCCCGCCGAGAAACTCCGCCACGAAGCGGTTTTGCGGGCGGCGATAGAGCTGCTCCGGCTGGCCCACCTGCTCGATGTGACCGGCGCGAAACAGCGCCAGCCGATCGGCGAAGGCGAATGCCTCCTCCTTGCTGTGGCTGACGAAGATGGCGCCGATCCCCTGCTGCTTGAGCAGGGCGCGGATCTCGAGGATCAACTTCATCCGCACCTGGGTGTCGATGTTGGAGAAGGGTTCATCCAGCAGCATCAGCCGCGGCTTGCAGACCAGCGCCCGGGCGATGGCCACCCGCTGCTGCTGGCCACCGGAGAGCTGGTGCGGATAACGATCCCCCAGCCCCTGCAGATTGACCAGCGCCAGCGCCTCGTCCACCTGCTGCTGGTGGGCTCGGTGATCGAGTCGGGTCAGACCGAAACCGACGTTGTCGGCCACCGTCAGGTGGGGGAAGAGGGCGTAATCCTGAAAGATCATCCCGATATTGCGCGCCTCGGGCGGCACGCTGGCATCCGCCCCGTCGAGCAGGGTATCGCCGAGGCGGATCGTACCCTCTGCCAGCGGCAGCAGGCCGGCGATGGCCTTGAGCAGCGTGGTTTTGCCGCAGCCGCTCGCTCCCAGCAAACAGACGATCTCGTTGTCTGCCACCGTCAGGGAGAGCTGTTCCAGCACATTGCGACCGTTGTAACGGCAGCTGACATTTTCAACCTGCAAACAGGACAAGGCTGACTTCCTCTCGTTTCTGGCGGCGCGCTGCCTTTCGGTTCAGCGCACCACATGCAATTTCATTGGCCGACGTGGCGACTCAGTGGCCCGGACTGTCCAGAGTGCGGTTGACCCAGATCAGCGGCAACAGCCCCACCAGCACGATAACGATGGCGCCCAGCGCGCCGCGCTCCAGCATCTCGTCCGAGACGAACTGGTAGACGTGGGTCGCCAGGGTGTCGAAGTTGAACGGCCGCAGCAGCAGCGCCGCAGGCAGCTCCTTCATGGATTCGATAAACACCAGCATGGCACCGGCAAACAGACCGCGGCGCACCAGCGGCAGGTGCACCCGCCGCAGCATGCCGCCATCACCCTGCCCCAGGGAGCGGGCCGCCATGTCGAGACTGGGAGAGATCTTGCCCATGCTGCTCTCCACCGAGCCGATGGCGATGGCCACGAAGCGCACCAGATAGCCGAACACGATGGCGGTGATGGTGCCGGTCAGCAGCAGCCCCGGCCCCTGACGCCCCAACCACTCGGCCAGATCGTTGATGGCAAAGTCGAGGGCGGTGAGCGGCACCAGCACGCCGATGGCCAGCACGGTCCCCGGCATGGCGTATCCCATGGCGGCGATGCGCAGGGGCAGCAGACTCTTGATCCCGCCATCGAGACGGCGGAAGAAGCCCAGCAGCAGTGCAATCCCCATCGCTAGCAGGGCGGTTAGCGCCGAGATGAGCAGACTGTTACCGGCAAAGCGGACGAACTCCGGCGTCCACGACAACTCGAAGTAGCGCACCCCGTAATCAAGCAGGATGACGAACGGCAGGCCGAAGCCGGCCAGCACCAGACCCCAGCACCAGAGACCAGCCAGCCAACGGCGAATCCCCTTGAGCGGGTAGCGCAGCGGCTGCTCATGACCCATGGACTTCTGGAACACCTGCTGCCGGCTGCGAGAGCGGCGCTCTAGCGCGATCAGCAGTACCACTGCCAGCAGCATCAGGCAGGAGAGTTTGGCCGCGGTGGCCAGACTGCCATAGCCGAGCCAGGTGTCGTAGACCGCCGTGGTCAGGGTATTGATGGCAAAGAAGTGGACGGTGGCGAAGTCAGCCAACGTCTCCATCGCCACCAGCGATACCGCCACCATGATGGCGGGGCGCGCCAGCGGCAGGCTGAGGCGGCGAAAACTCTGCCAGGGGGTACAACCGAGCAAGCGGCTGGAGTGGATCAGGCTGACCGACTGCTCCAGAAAGGAGGCGCGGGTCAGCAGATAGACATAGGGAAACAACACCAAAGCCAGCACCCAGGCGGCGCCGCCAAGGGAGCGAATGGCAGGAAACCAGTAATCGGCCGGAGTGTTCCAGCCAAAGAGTGTGCGCAACCCGGCCTGTAGCGGGCCCGAGTAGTCGAGCAGGTCGGTATAGACATAGGCAACGATATAGGAGGGCATCGCCATCGGCAGCATCAGCGCCCACTGCAGGGCGCGCCTCCCCGGTACCTGACACATGGCCACCAGCCAGGCGGTTGGCACGCCAAACAGCAGGCTGAGCAGCACCACGCCGACCACCAGCCCAAGGGTATTGGCCAGATAATCGAGCAGCACGGTATCGGCGAGGTGACGAAACAGATCTCCCTCAGCCGAGAAGGCTGAGAAAAGCAGGGCTATAACCGGTAAACCCAGCAGCAGGGCGATGGCCCAGCTGCCGGTCATCCATCCAAAATTTTTCATGAGACCACAGAGGTTGATGGGGCCGTTGGCCCCATCTGATTACAAGTCGAACTTCACTTCATCCAGCAACTGCAAGGCGTCCTTGCGGTGCTTGGCATAATCGCTGACCGGTAGTGCGTCAGACTTGAAACTGCCCCAGGACTTGACCATGGCGGAAGGCTCGACCCCGGCCTTGACCGGATACTCGGCGTTCACGTCCGCATACATGTGCTGGGCGGTATCGCCGGCGAGGAACTCCATCAGCTTCTGGGCCTCGGCCTTGTTCTTGGCATACTTGGTCATGGCCACGCCGCTCACGTTGACGTGGGCACCGCGGTCAGCCTGATTCGGGAAGTTGATATAAACCGCATCCGCCCAGGACTTCTGCGCCGGATCTTTCAACATGGCGCCCAGATAGTAGCTGTTGCCGAGCGACACGTCACAGATACCATCCTTGATCGCCTTGACCTGATCCCGGTCGTTGCCCTGCGGTTTGCGCGCCAGGTTGGCCTTGACTCCTTCCAGCCAGGTTTTGGTCTCGGCCATGCCGTGATGGGCAATCATCGAGGAGACCAGCGCCACATTGTACTCATGCTTGCCGCTGCGGGTGCAGATTTTCCCTTTGAATTCCGGCTTGGCCAGATCTTCGTAGCTGATGGTGTCGAGCTTGCCGAGACGATCCTTGCTGGAGTAGATGGCGCGCACCCGGGTGGTCAGGGCGAACCAGCGATTCTCCGGATCACGATAGATGGCGGGGATGTTCTCCTGCAGGATCTTGCTGTCCGCCGGCTGCACCAGCCCCTTGTCCACCAGATCGGTCAGACGGCTGATATCGACGGTCAGCATCAGGTCGGCCGGAGAGAGTTTGCCTTCCCGCTCCAGACGCTCGTTCAACCCCTCTTTGGCGAACACCACGTTCACCTTGATGCCCGATTCCTTCTCGAACTGCTGGATGATGGGCTTGATCAGCTCATCCTGCCGGTTGGAGTAGACATTCACTTCCCCGGCCGCCAATGCCGACTGAGCAGCCAACGCAGAGAAAGCCAGTGCCAACATCTTCATTTTCATCATCCATTCCTTGATTAGCTATACAGAGTGATAACGATTGCCGTTTGCATTCTGCATACATCTTATAAGCGGATCAAGAACGCTTGCC
Source organism: Aeromonas sp. QDB62 (assembly GCF_027705695.1). Taxonomy (NCBI): domain Bacteria; kingdom Pseudomonadati; phylum Pseudomonadota; class Gammaproteobacteria; order Aeromonadales; family Aeromonadaceae; genus Aeromonas; species Aeromonas sp. QDB62. The sequence continues at coordinate 130,552 of NZ_JAPDCD010000002.1, forward strand.
ATCGTACTTCACATATTTAATCGCCAATAAAATTAAAGAGGCCGGATGGAATCCCATCCGGCCTCTTCTGACCAACACATTCTGTTAATCAGGCTTCAATAAGCGCTCACCCCATCGGGATTCCCCGAGGTCGGGAGGTCAGCAGATCTGCACGTCACGGATGCAATTCATCACAGCGCCTCGTCGTCACTCTCGCCGGTGCGGATGCGCACCGCCTGCAGCAAGTCGTAGACAAAAATCTTGCCGTCGCCGATCTTGCCGGTATAGGCCGCCTTGCAGATCGCCTCGATCACCCCTTCCACGTTATCATCGGCGGTGGCAATCTCCAGCTTCACCTTGGGCAGGAAGTCGACCTGATACTCGGCTCCCCGGTATAATTCGGTGTGTCCCTTCTGGCGGCCAAATCCCTTGACCTCGGACACGGTCAGCCCTTCCACCCCCAGGTTGGCAATCGCCTCGCGGACATCGTCCAACTTGAACGGTTTGATAATCGCACTAATCAGCTTCATCTGGTTGCTCCCAATCCATGGTGTGTCATGAATCGGGTTTCAATTCTTATGCCAAGTATTTTTATTGTTTTATTTCATATAGATAGAGTTTAATGCCAGCGCCATTCGCCAGGCACATCCCCATAACCGGCCAGTGCGCCCCATAATGAGGCACCATGCTGCAGCGGCCAGCGGGTATGCACCAAACAAGAGCAAAACAGCATGTTAGTTATCTCCAACAGCGTCACGATTCCCTGGCATGAGCTGCAATTCCAGACCATGCGGGCACAGGGCAATGGCGGACAACACGTCAACAAGACCGACTCCGCCGTCTGGTTGCGCTTCGATTACCGCAGCTCTCCCAGCCTGACGCCCCTCTACAAGGAGGGTCTCGACAAGCTGAGCGACAGCCGGGTACACGACGGCTTTATCATGATCCGGGTCGAGAGCCATCGCAGCCAGGACATGAACCGCAAGGAGGCGATGAGCCGTCTGGTGGAGTTGCTGAAGAAAGCAGCCTGGCGCCCCAAGGCTCGTCATGCCACCAAGCCGACCCGCAGCTCCCAGCGCAAACGGGTCGATGCCAAGAAACGCAAAGGGGATATCAAATCCGCCCGCGGCAAGCCGGTTCTGGACTGAGCCTCCAGCCTACAAAGGATGTCAGCCGATGAGATACAGTTTTTGCGACAGCGCCCGAGGCCCCCTGCTGGTCGCTATCGATCAGGATGGCCTGCGCCACGTCGAGTTTATGCACGGGGAGCGGCCCGTCATGCCGCAAGCTGACTGGCAACGGGATGACAAGGCGCTGGCCCCCTATCTTGCCCAGTTCGACGCCTATTTCGCCGGGAAGTTGCAGCTTTTCGACCTGCCCATGGCCGCTCGGGGCACCCCGTTCCAGCAAACGGTGTGGAACGCTTTGTGCGATATTCCCTATGGCGAGACCGTCAGCTACCTCGAGATAGCCCAATCCATCGGCAATCCCAAGGCGGTGCGAGCGGTGGGCGCTGCCAATGGCCGCAATCCGCTCAGCATCATAGTACCCTGCCATCGGGTGATCGGACGCAGCGGCGATATGACCGGCTATGCAGGCGGCATTCCCATCAAGCGCTGGTTGCTGGCTCTGGAACAAACAGGCACGGCTTTCGAGCTGGCACCGTAAACCTGTGTGTTGTTCATGCTCCAGTTGCACATCCTCTGGCCGCAGAAATGAAAAGGCTTTCAGCCAGTGGTCGGTGTTTACTGACAAGATGAACAGAAAATGAAGAATCGCCTCAGAACACCTTCAGATTGAGCTTGGCATGATGGCTTCATACTTGAATGGCACGGCTCATTCGCTGATTCAAGTAGCACCCATGTGACGCTTCCAATCTGTCTTTTTCCCCGCGCCTCCTCTGAGGCGCTTTTTTTGTGCCAACACAACAGGCCCCCTCTGGCAGAGTGACCTGAGCATCGCACGCTCTGCACCTCCACAAACACAAGAGGCGAAGGATCCCCTTCGCCTCTGACGTGACCGCTGGCTACTCGCTCTGGGGCAGGAACTGCAGTTCCGGTGCCGAGGAGGTCAGCACATCGGCGCAATAATCCCAGGTCGAGATGCGATAGTGCTGCAGATCTTCGTCCAGATGCAGGCCGTCCGACTCCTGATGAAACCAGCTGGCAAAACGGGATGGGGTGATGAGCTGGATCTGCTCTTCGATGGCGTGGCTATCCTTCCCCTCGGCCAGATCGCAATCCTCGATCACCCGCAGGGCATAGATGTGGCGGAAATAGACCCGGCAGAGGATTTGCGGGGGCAGATCGATACTGCGCGCCCGTCCCAGCATGATGGTCAGGGAGTCACCCCAGAGATCCTGATGCAACTCGGCCACAACCAGACCGGGCGGTAGCTGGCGGGACGGAGCCCAAGGTACGGCAAGCTGCCGAATGGCATTTTTCTGTTCCATATTCACCTCGCGACAACTCACTCCCTGTCTTGAGTCTATCTGAACCACATAGGCCCGGCGAAGGCAATCGATGGACAATAAAAACGGCAATAAAAAAGCCGACGTATCAAACGTCGGCGAATAAAAAGTGCTTACAACAGAGGATTCACATATTCAGACCCGCGGGTCGAAAGATTAGTTCCCTCTTTTTGTAATTAATTTTTGGCGCGTTTAAACATCAGGGTATTGGCATCCGACTCTTCCGGCACGAAATAGTAGCCCTCGGCGTTGAAACCGGTCAGCTGCTCCACCTCGGTCAGACGGTGCTTGATGATATGGCGGGCCATCATGCCGCGCGCCTTCTTGGCGTAGAAGCTGATGATCTTGAACTGGCCGTTCTTCTCATCCTTGAACACCGGCGTGACGATCCGCCCTTTCAGGCTCTTGGGCCGTACCGACTTGAAATACTCGTCGGAGGCCAGATTGATCAGCACCTCATCACCCTGTGCGGCCAGCGCATCATTGAGGTGGTGAGTGATCACCTCCCCCCAGAACTGGTAGAGATCCTTACCGCGGCTATTGTCGAGCCTGGTCCCCATCTCCAGCCGGTAAGGCATCATCAGATCGAGGGGGCGCAGCACGCCATAGAGGCCGGAGAGCATCCGCAGGTGCGCCTGAGCGAAGTCAAAATCGGCCTCGCTGAAATCCTCTACCGCCAATCCGGTGTAGACATCCCCCTTGAAGGCCAGCAGCGCCTGACGGGCGTTGGCAGGGGTAAAATCTGGCTGCCACTCTGCAAACCGGGCGGCGTTGAGGCCCGCCAACTTGTCACTGATCTTCATCAGGCTGGCAATCTGATCCGGGCTCAATTGGCGGGCCCGGCTAATCAGTTCGGCAGAGTGATCCAGCAGCTCGGGTTGGGTGAAACGGGAGGTCACCAGCGGTGACTCGTAATCCAGCGTCTTGGCCGGGGAAACCACAATCAGCATAACGTTCCTTTATGGCGAGGGGCCGAACGACAAAACGGCCCCATGATTCATTCATCCAGCGTCACATTCTCCAGCGTGCCGGAGCCAAGCGTATCCTGACCAGAGAGCTTGATTTGCAGACGCAAATCATTAGCCGAGTCGGCATGAGCGAGGGCCTCACTGTAGCCAATCTGGCCGGCACAGAACAGGCTGAACAGCGCCTGATCGAAGGTCTGCATGCCCAGTTCGGTGGATTTGGTCATCACCTCTTTGAGGCGGTGCATCTCACCCTTGCGGATGATGTCGGTGATCAGCGGGGTATTGAGCAGCACCTCGAACGCGGCAAAACGCCGCTTGCCATCCATGCTTGGCACCAGTTGCTGGGCAACGATGGCTTTCAGGTTGAAGGAGAGATCGAACAGGAACTGGCGATGTTTGTCTTGCGGCACCAGATGGAGGATCCGATCCAGCGCCTGGTTGGCGTTGTTGGCATGCAGAGTGGCGAGGCAAAGGTGACCGGTCTCGGCAAACTGCAGGGCAAACTCCATGGTCTCCTGACTGCGGATCTCGCCGATCAGGATCACGTCCGGCGCCTGACGCAGCGAGCTCTTCAGCGCCACATCGAACGACTCGGTATCGATCCCCACTTCACGCTGGGTCACCAGACTGCGGCCATGCTGATGGACGAACTCCACCGGGTCTTCCACCGTCAGGATATGGCCATCGGCATGCTGGTTGCGATAGCCGATCATCGCCGCCTGGGTGGTGGACTTACCCGCCCCGGTGGCCCCGACAAACAGCACCAACCCCCGCTTGGCCATGGCGACCTCCTGCAGGATGTTGGGCAACTGCAGATCTTCAAAGGTGGGGATACGGGTCTCAATGCGCCGTATCACCATGCCGGGCAGCTCCTGCTGCCAGAAGGCGCTGACCCGAAAACGGCCAAGCGCCTCGCGATAGATGGCGTAGTTGGCCTCCTTGGTACGGATGTAGCGCTCGAAGTGATCGCTGCTGAGGGTATCCCTGACCAGCGTCAGCGCCCCCTTCTTGTCAAGCGCCTCGCCCCCCAGCGACACCAGATGACCATTGACCTTGAGAGTGGGCGGCGAGCCCACCGTCACAAACAGATCCGAGCCCTTTCGTTCGACCAGTTCGGTCAGCAATTCATCCAGATTCATCATTTATCCCTCCCTGGGTTCGACGCTCTTAAACGCTGTTGGGATCGACGGCCTTGGCCTTGGCATCGAGGGATGCCACCACGCCGCGGCTCACCAGCTGCTTGAGGCTCTGATCCATGGTCTGCATGCCGTGGGTCATCCCGGTCTGGATCACCGAATAGAGCTGGGCGATCTTGTCCTCCCGGATGAGGTTACGCACCGCCGGAATGCCCATCATGATCTCGTGAGCCGCCACCCGACCGCCACCAATGCGCTTGAGCAGGGTCTGGGAGATAACCGCCCGCAGGGATTCGGAGAGCATGGAGCGCACCATGTCTTTCTCCGCACCGGGGAAGACGTCGATGATACGGTCGATGGTCTTGGCCGCCGACGAGGTGTGCAGGGTGCCAAACACCAGGTGGCCGGTTTCGGCGGCGGTCATGGCCAGACGAATGGTCTCGAGGTCACGCATCTCGCCCACCAGAATGATGTCCGGGTCTTCCCGCAGTGCCGAGCGCAGGGCGTTGCTGAAGCTCTTGGTATCGCGGTGTACTTCCCGCTGGTTCACCAGACAGCGCTTGTTCTCGTGAACGAATTCGATGGGGTCTTCGATGGTGAGAATGTGGTGATGAAAGTTCTCGTTGATGTAGTTGACCATGGCCGCCAGGGTGGTCGATTTACCGGAACCGGTCGGGCCGGTCACCAGCACCAGACCGCGCGGGTATTCGGAGATCTTGCGAAAGATCTCCGGCGCATCGAGATCCTCGAGGCTCAAGACCGTGCTGGGGATGGTACGAAATACCGCGCCGGAACCGCGCGCCTGCTGGAAGGCGTTAACCCGGAAACGGGCCAGATTAGGCACCTCGAACGAGAAGTCGACCTCGAAGTTCTCCTCCAGCTCCTTGCGCTGATGGTCGTTCATGATGTCATAAATGAGGGCATGCACTTCCCGGTGTTCCAGGGCGGGCAAATTGATCTTGCGAACCTCACCATCAACCCTGATCATCGGGGGAACCCCGGCCGAGAGGTGTAGATCCGAGGCTTTATGCTTTACACTGAAAGCCAATAACTCTGTGATATCCATAGACTTGTCATTCTCCCATCACAAGATCACTAACGAAATATGAACCAGATTGCCCAGCACCTGTTTCAGGTAAAGGAACGTATTGCCCAGGCCGCCGAACGGGCGAGCCGCAACCTGCAGCAGATCCGCCTGCTGGCCGTGAGCAAGACCAAACCGGTCGAGGCCGTCATGGCCGCCCATGCCGCAGGTCAGCGCTGCTTTGGCGAATCCTACGCCCAGGAATCGGCGACCAAGATCGATACCTTGCGCCAGCAGCCGGAATATTGCGACATAGAGTGGCACTTTATCGGCCCTTTGCAATCGAACAAATCCAAACTGGTCGCCGAACGGTTCGACTGGGTGCAGAGCGTGGATCGGGACAAGTTGATCGACCGCCTCAACAACCAGCGCCCCGCCAGCATGGCACCGCTAAATGTTTGTCTGCAAATCAATATTAGCGGAGAGAGCAGCAAATCCGGAACGTCGGAACAAGAGATTTTCCGCCTTGCCGAGCTGGTCTCCCTCAGTGACCGACTGGTGCTGCGGGGGCTGATGGCCATTCCCGAACACACCAGTGACGAGACCGTCCTGGCCGCCCAAATGACCCGCATGCAGACTCTGTTCACCGAGCTTGCGCGACAATACCCCACGGTGGATACCCTCTCGATGGGCATGACCGAAGATCTCGAGCTGGCCATCGCCCATGGCAGTACCATGGTGCGGGTCGGCACCGCCATCTTCGGCGCCCGTGACTACTCATAGGCAGGCTGGTGGATAACCGATAGATCCGCCCCTTGCCGCGACTTCATCAACAGGAGCGTTTGATGGAACACCGAATTCTGGCGTCAGGTGGTGCAGGCAGCACCCACCTCACCGCGACCCCATGTGCAACAGGAGCATCTGATGCAGCATAGAACGCTGGCCTTTATCGGCGCGGGCAACATGAGCCGCAGCATCATTGCCGGACTGGTCAAGGCGGGCTATCCCGCCGGGCAGATCACGGCCGCCAACCCCAGCCTGCCCAAGCTGGAGGCGCTGGCGAGCGAACATGGTATTCACATCACCCAGAGTAATGCCGAGGCGGCCCGCGACGCCGAAGTGATCGTGCTGGCGGTCAAACCACAGCTGATGGCCGGTATGCTGGCCGCGCTGGTTGCCGAGCTGGGCTCCCTTGAGGGCAAGCTGCTTATCTCCATCGCGGCTGGTATCAAGGTGGCGCGCCTTGGCGAGATGGCCGGTGGCCATGACCGCATCATCCGCACCATGCCCAATACCCCGGCCCTGCTGGGCCTGGGCATGACCGGCCTCTACGCCCCCGAGCATATTGGAGCCAGTGATCGCGACTTTGCCGAGCAGATGATGCAGGCGGTCGGCAAGACCCTCTGGGTGGAGCAGGAGTCCGGCATCAACGGCGTCATCGCCGCGGCGGGCAGTGCCCCGGCCTACTTCTTCCTCTTTATGCAAGCCATCGCCGAAGAAGCAGAAGCAATGGGCTTCTCACCCGAGCAGGCACGCCTGCTGGTGCAGCAGACCGCGCTGGGCGCAGCCGCCATGGTGGAGCAGAACCCCGAGCTGGCGCTGCAAACCCTGCGCGAGCAGGTGACCAGCAAGGGCGGCACCACTGCCGAAGCCATCAACACCTTCCAGCAGCAGGGGCTGATGCCGCTGACTGCGCAAGCCATGCAGGCGGCCGTTACTCGTGCCACCGAAATGGAAACCCTCTTCTAACAGGAGCCCAGATGAACACTGCTTACTTTCTGATTAACACCGTTTTCGATCTCTACCTGATGGTGATCCTGCTGCGCGTCTGGTTGCAGTGGGCCCGCGCCGACTTCTACAACCCGATGAGCCAGATGGTGGTCAAGCTGACCAATCCGCTGGTGATCCCGCTGCGCCGCGTCATCCCGGGCTTTGGCGGCATCGATCTCGCCTCCGTGATGCTGGCGCTGGTCATCGCCTTTGCCAAGCTGGCCCTGCTCAAGAGCATGAACGTGCTACTGGCGGACTGGCTCAGCATCAGCCTGTTCGCCGCACTGACCGTGCTGAAGAAAGCGGGTTCGATGATCTTCTGGGTACTGCTGATCCGCGCCATCCTGAGCTGGGTCAGCCAGGGCCGCAACCCCATCGAATACGTGATGCATCAGCTGACCGAGCCGTTCCTCGCCCCTATCCGCCGCGTACTGCCGGCACTGGGGGGGCTGGACTTGTCGGTACTGGTCGCCTTTATCGGCCTGCAAGCCATCAACTACCTGCTGGGTGACCTGTTCGGCCAGCTGTGGTGGATGATTTGATGCCAGCCGTCCTGCAACAAGGGGATGAACTGGTACTGCATCTGGTGATCCAGCCCAAGGCGAGTCGGGATCAGATCATCGGATTGCATGGCGAAGAGCTGAAAGTGGCCATCACGGCGCCGCCGGTCGATGGCCAGGCCAACAGTCATCTGATCAAGTTTCTGGCCAAGCAGTTCAAGGTAGCCAAGGGACAGGTCACCATAGTGCGGGGCGAGCTGGGGCGACACAAAACCGTCGCCATCGACAGCCCCAAACAGTTGCCGCAAGAAGTGAGTGCACTGCTGAATGACGCGCAAGGCTGAATGAATCGGCCTGCGCCAACCGTAGATATGAGAGGGATGACAGATGAAAACAGCCTGGATGAGTGGCCTGCTGGCACTGCTGATGACCCTGCCGCTCAAGGCAGAACAGATGAAGGAGCTGGGGCCCTGGCTGGTGCACTACAACGCCTTCAACTCCAGCTTCCTCACCCCCGAGGTTGCCAAGGCGTATGGACTGGAGCGCAGCCGCTACAACGCCATCATCAATATCGCGGTACAGGACAAGCAGAAAGTGGCTCAAGCCGTGGGGATCACCGGTGAGGCCAAGAACCTGACCGGCACCATCCGCACCCTGAGCTTTCAGGAGGTAAAAGAGGGCGATGCCATCTACTATCTGGCGACCCTCCCTTACCGCAACGAAGATACCTATCAGTTCACCCTGAAGATCATGGGCAGCGGGCAGCAACAGAACCTCACCTTCCAGCAGACCTTCTACGTCGACTGAGCAGCAACAAGAAGCCCCGACCAAGGTCGGGGCTTCTTTTTTCCATATGACAAGGGCGCCATCGCGGCGCCCTTGTTGCATCCATTCCGTGCAGCCGCTGTTACAGGGCGAGGAACAGACCGGCCAGACAGGCGCTCATCAGGTTCGCCAGCACGCCGGAGAGGATGGCGCGCATGCCGTAACGGGCAATGAAGGATTTGCGCTCCGGTACCATGGAGCCGAGACCACCGATCAGGATCGCCATGGAGGAGATGTTGGCAAAGCCGCACAGGGCGAAGGTGACGATGGCCTTGCTCGACTCGCTCAGGGTCTGATCCTGTACCAGACCGATGAAGGCGACGAACTCGTTGACCACGATCTTGGTACCGATCAGGGCACCAGCGGCCTGCGCCTGCTCCCAGGGCACACCGATCAGCCAGGAGACGGGGGCAAACAGCCAGCCCAGAATGATCTGGAAGCTCAGATCCAGCCCTACCAGACCGCCAGCCCAACCGAGCAGGCCATTGAGCATGGCGATCACGCCGACGAAGGCCAGCAGGGTCGCACCGACTGCCACCGCGATATTGAGGCCGGACATGGCGCCATCGGCCGCCGCTTCGATCACGTTGGTGGCGCGGGGGATCTCTACATCCTGACAGTGGTCAACTTCTTCAGCCTCAGGCGGCACCAAAATCTTGGCCATCGCCAGACCTGCAGGCGCCGACATGAAGGCGGCGGCGATCAGGTATTTCAGCTCGACACCGATACTCGCGTAACCCACCAGAGTACCGCCTGCGACCGAGGCGAGGCCGCAGCTCATCACCGCGAAGAACTGGGAATCTGACATCTTGGAGAGGTAGGGTTTGACCACCAGCGGCGCTTCCACCATGCCGACGAAGATGTTGGCGGTCGCGGAGAGGCTCTCGGCACGACCGGTACCCAGCAGCTTCTGCAGACCACCACCCAGCAGGGCGATCACCCGCGGCATGATGCCGATGTGGTAGAGGATGGCGATCACTGCAGAGAAGAAGATGATGACCGGCAATACGTTGAAGGCAAAGATGAAGCCCAGTTTGAACTTGGCCAGATCACCGAACAGGAAGGCAATCCCCTCCTGACCATAACCGATCACGCTGCTGACGCTTTCGCTGACCCCGTTCAGCACGTGCTGACCGGCAGGCAGCCAGAGCACCAGACCGGCAAACATGACTTGCAGGCAGAGGGCAAAGCCAACTGTTCGCAGCGGGATACGACGACGATTATCAGAGCAGATCACGGCAAGCGCCAGGATACTCAGGATGCCGAGCAGGGCAATCATAGGGACTCCATCAGGTGGGGCAAAAGATGGGCGCGGATTCTGCGCCTCTCACCCCGTCACTGCAAGTCCGCTTGGTTACAGCTCTGTTAGCAAAAACGTTTTCACGATATCGGTTGCGCCAACTGGCTGATTTGGTTCAATTTTAGTATCACGCGAAAGCCAGTGTTTTTATATGGAAACGATTATTCCTCGCTGCCGGACAATTTACCGCCGAGCCAGGGGGCCAACCGCTGCTCCCAATAGGGTTCGGGACCAAAGCGGGCCTTGAGGAAATCGATGAAGAGACGGATCTTGGGATCCAGATGCTCGCGCCGGGCGTAAACGGCGTGTACCGCCATCTGCTGATTTGGCCGCCACTGGGGCAACAGCGGGATCAGCTGACCGCTCTGCAGCTCCTTGTCCAGCAGGTAGTTGGCGATATAGGCGATGCCGAGACCGGCCAGCGCCGCATCCCGCACCGCTTCCGCCATATCCACCCGATAGTTGCCGGCCACCTGCACCGTCTGGCGCTCCTTGCCCTGACGAAACGCCCACTGGTGATAGCGGCGCTCCCGGCTCTGGTAGGTGATGCAGTTGTGCTGGGCCAGATCCTTCGGATGGAGCGGCGTGCCGTGGCTCAGCAGGTAATCCGGCGAGGCCGCCAGTACGAAGCCGATGTCGGCCAGCCGCTGCCCCACCAGCCCTTCCGGCTTGTCTTCGTAAGTGGTGATCCAGAGATCCAGCCCCTCATCCACCAGACTGGTTCTGTGGTCAAACAGCGAGACCTCCAGCTCCAGCTCGGGATAGCAGTCCTGAAACGCCTTGAGATGGGGAATGACGTGCAAACGACCGAAGGATTGGCCTACCCCGAGATGGAGCACGCCGCTCACCTTGCCGCGCCGCTCGGCGATCATGGAGTCAGCCTCCTGCGCCACCGCCACCAGCGCATGGCAATGACGGGCATACTCCTGCCCCAGCTCGGTCAGGGCGAAGCGGCGGGTGGTACGCTGCACCAACTGGGCGCCGAGGGTGGTCTCCAGCAGCGCCAACTGCTTGCTGATATGGGACTTGGAGACCCCGAGACGACGGGCGGCAGCAGAGATCCCCTGCTCGCGCACCAGCGCATCGAAGATGACCATTTGGGGAAGACGTTGCAGCACAAGATAACCAGAGTGAGTGGCGGGCGCCCATTATTCCAGAGCCGCCCGCCAAGGGGTAGGGTCAGAGCCCCAGCGCCCGGGTGATCTGCAGTTTGAGGGGATCGTCAGACGGATTCTGGTTGGCGCCGTAGCTGGCGATCAGCTTGCCATCGCGCCCCACCAGATACTTGTGGAAGTTCCAGTTCGGCTCATCCCCGTCTGCGGCCGCAGCCAGCCCCTTGAACAGCGGCACCGCATCGGAGCCGCGTACCGCCACCCGATTGAACATCGGGAAGGTCACCCCATAGTCGCGGCGACACACCTCGGCGGTCTTTGTCTCGTTACCCGCCTCCTGCCAGAAGTCGTTGGAGGGGAAACCGAGAATAATCAGCCCTTTATCCTTGTAGCTCTGGTAGAGCTTTTCCAGATCGCGGAACTGGCCGCTGTAACCGCAATAGGAGGCGGTATTGACCACCAGCACCACCTTGCCCTCGGTCAGCTGACAGAGGTTGTGGCGCTGAGAGTTGTTGAGCTCCCGCATCTCCACATTGAAATAATCGGGGCACGCCGCAGAGGCCGCACCAGCACCCAATAACAGCAACAGAGTGAACCATTTCATCGCCAAGACTCCTTTTGTTTTATCCATCATACGCGGTTACCAGAGCCGCAGTTCACGCTCAATGCAGGGGAATGCCGGTCAGCCAGTCGTGGCCCCAGAAGACCAGCAACGCGGTGGCCGCCAATCCCGCACCGACGCTGATGCCGGTGCCCGTCCAGTTGGCTGCCGGACGGGGATATCGCTGCCAGTCCCGCACCGAAATCCAGACGATGCTCACCAGCGCCCAGATCCCGATACCGCCAAACAGCACCAGAGATCGCGCCTCGCTATTGACCAGCAGATGAGCCACCGCCCACAGCAGGGTGCCGAGCAGTTGGGGATGCACCAGCCAGCGGCGCAGATGGTTGGACCCCTGACCGGAGAAGAAGAGGATCAGCGCAAAGGGCATCATCACCGTCATGGTCATCGGCCCCCAATCCGGCAGGAAGTAGAGCGGTAATGCGCTGGCCGACCGCCAGCCGGCGATGATGCAGGCGATGGCGACAAACACCAGCAGGGAGAAGAGCCCCTTGTAGCGATTCTCACCCAGCCGCTCGCGCAGCCGCGCCCGATGGGCCACGGCAAAACAGGGGTAGAGATGGATCAGGGTAAACAGCGCAACCCCCAGGGTCAGCAGGAACATGCGTCTCTCCTTGTACTTGGTACGACCACTATGCCGTAAAGGGAGAGATGCGCCTATAGAAACCCGTGGCAGGGCAGGATACGGGAAACGCGAAGGAGACAAAAAAGCCGACCTCGAAGGGTCGGCGAAAAGTGCTAAGGGCAACCGGATTTCTCATCAGATGAGAAAGGCCCCCTCACGGGGCGAGGGATGGTCGATGCCCGGGTAGCAGGCATAGACCCAAATATCAGCGAGGCAACCGATAGAGCGCGGCCACGTTGCGCGCGGTCAGCTCGATATTGATGCTGGCGGTGGCCAACGCCTCCGGCAGGGACATGGCGCGGTTGACCACGGCGAACACCGCGTCCAGCCCGTGCTCGTGTACCACACCGCAATCGTCGGTCAGGCAGCCGGAGATACCGATCACCGGCTTGCCAAACTGCTTGGCACAGCGTGCGACACCGATTGGCGTCTTGCCGTGGATGGTCTGGCTGTCGATGCGACCTTCACCGGTGATGACCAGATCCGCGTCGGCCACTTCCTCGGCCAGCTTCAGCGCTTCAATCACAATCTGGATACCGGGCTTGAGCTCGGCACCAAGCAGACCGACCAGCGCGGCCCCCATACCACCGGCAGCGCCCGCACCCGGAATATCCTTCACCCGGCAGCCGAGCGCCTGTTCGATACAGTCGGCATAACGGGAGAGGTTGGCATCGAGCTGCGCCACCATCTCCGGGGTCGCCCCCTTCTGCGGGCCAAACACCGCGGAGGCACCTTTCGGGCCGCACAGCGGGTTGTTCACATCGCACGCCACCTCGATAACCAGCTCGCTCAAGCGCGGATCCAGACCGCTCAGATCTATGGTCGCGAGCTCACTGAGACCACCACCGCCCAGCTCGATGGCAGAGCCATCGGCTTTGAGCAGCTTGCCGCCGAGTGCCTGGATCATGCCGGCACCGCCGTCATTGGTGGCGCTGCCGCCGATACCGAGGATCAGGTGCTTCACCCCCATCTCCAGCGCGGCCAGGATCAGCTCACCGGTACCGAAGCTGGAGGTGAGCAGCGGATTGCGCTGCTCGGGAGCAACCAGATGGATGCCGGAGGCGGCGGCCATCTCGATGACGGCACGCTCGCCATCACCCAGCAGGCCGACGAAACCCTGTACCTTGTTGCCAAGCGGTGCGGTCACTTCGACCGGCAGAATGCGGCCACCGGTGGCATCAACCAGCGATTGCACCGTGCCTTCGCCGCCATCGGCCATCGGCAATTTGACGTAGGTGGCATTCGGCAACACCTGCTTGAAACCAGCCTCGATGGCATCAGCCACCGCCATGGCGCTCAGACTCTCCTTGAATGAATCGGGGGCAATAACAATTTTCATATCAATTCCTTAGGCGAGGCCAAACACGCCAAACATCAGGGTGGAGACAGTGGCAATGGTCAGACCGACTGCAGTTTCGTAAGGGATAAGTTTCAGGCGTTCACCCACCCCCATGTGGACGCTGCCACCGGTGGCGTGGAAGAAGGAGCCGTGGGGCATGTGGTCAAACACAGTGGCACCGGCATGGATCATCGCCGCACCGGCCAGACTGCTGATCCCCAGTTCAATCAGGGTGGAGCTGAAGACGTTGGAGGCCACCACGGTACCGGCGGTGGTCGAGGCAGTCGCCAGCGACATCAGAGCACCGGAGATAGGCGCCAGCAGGTAAGAAGGCAGACCGGAGGCGGTCAGGCCACTGATCAGCACATCTTTCAGGCCGGAGTTGGCGATGATGCCTGCAAGGGTACCGGTACCCAACAGCATGATGGCGACCGGAGCCATGCGGGCGAGGCCGGAGACCGCAAACTGGTTCACCTTGCTGAATTTACCCATCATCAGGGCGCCGACCAAACCACCGAGCGGCAGTGCAATCAGCGGATCCACCACGATACCGGCGACCGGGCGCAGAGCCAGCAGCAGGATGGCGACCAGCGGTGCGCTGATGGCGGCGGCAAAGCCCGGCAGTTTGGTGCCCTCGAAGCTCACTACCTCGTCGGCCGCGACCTTGCTGCCCTTGTTGTTGAGACGCTTGGCCAGCCAGTAGGCCATCACCAGACCGAACAGACCCGGGATGATGCCCGCAGCCATCACCGAAGTGAGGGGCAGATGGAAGGCGTCAGCCGCGGCAATGGCGTTGGGATTGGGTGACATGACGTTACCCGCCTTGCCGCCACCGATCATCGCCAGCAGGATGGCCGCCTTGGAGAGATCCGCACGGCGGGCGATGGCCAGCGCAATGGGCGCAACCGTGATGACGGCCACGTCCACGAAGACGCCAACCGCCGTCAGGATCAGGGTCGCCAGCGCCAGCGCCAGCAGGGCGCGGGTTTCACCCAGTTTCTTGACGATGGTTTCGGCGATGGTTGTGGCCGCACCCGATTCGATCAGCACGCCAGCCAGCACACCGGCCGCCAGGATCCGCATCACCGCGGTGGTGATCCCCTGGGCGCCGCCGATCATCAGGGCGACGGTCTGGGTCAGATCGGCACCGCCAATCAGGCCACCGGCCAGGGCTCCCACGATCATGCCGTAAGCGGGCGGCACCTTCTTCAAAATGAGGATGATGGCGATGGAGAGCGCCGCGATGGCGCCAAGGGCTGTAACCGGGATCATGACGGACACCTTGAATAGATAGAGTGCTCGCCATTATGGGGATGCAAAACGATAAATCTTTAGACGAAACGACAAATAACAGGCGCTAAAAAGCATATTAATTGTAATTACCAACAATTACATGCTCAGATTAAGCCCCAGGTAAAGCTGAAATTTGTCGTCTAACTTGTTGAAATTCAACCCGGTTATCTGCTCGATCCGACCCAGCCGATAGCGCAGGGTATTGGGGTGAATGAACAAGGCTTCGGCACAGCGATGCAGATCACAATCCTGCAAGAAATAGTGGCACAGGGTCTTCTGCAGCGCCCCCTTGCTATCCTCTTCGGCCAGTTTCAGCAAGGGAGCACGCAGCTGATCCGCCTGCCAGGAGTCCATCAGACTCCCCAGCAGCACCGGCAAGCGATAGTCCTCAAAGAAGTAGACCTGCTTGCGCGGCGCCTGCCGCATGCCACGACGCAGGGTATCCCGCGCCGTCTGGTAAGAGCGCGCCAGCCCGTCGATCCCGGCGAAGTAATCGCCCACCGCGATATGCACCTTGAAGTGGGGAATGCGCGCCAGTAACTGCTTGATCCGGCTGCGCTCCTGCGCTGATTGCCAGACCCCCTCGCTCAGTTGCGCCGGTTTGAGCACCACTATCTCGTCGAGCCCGTTGATGGCCACCAGATTGTCCCGCTCCGGGTTCTCCAGCTGATGGACCAGCTCCCGCAGACGAGCAGGGTCGGCCTCCTCCAGCGCCAGCACCGCCACCACCCGAGGCTGGGCCAAGTCCAGCCCGAGAAAACGGGCCGCCTGTTGCAACTGATCGACTCGCCCCTCACCACGAATGAGCTGCAGCACCAGCTCCTCCTTGTGGCGCTTGTCCCACTGCAACTGCTCGGTGAGCGCCGCCTGCTCCAGGATCAGCTCGGCGGTCATCCGCACCAGTTCGGCGTAAGCACGCACTTCATCCGGGTCGCCGGAGATGCCGATCACCCCGATCAGCTCCCCCTGATAGGCGATAGGCAGGTTAATGCCGGGCCGCACCCCCTTGAGCTGCAAGGCGGTCGCTTCGCTGATCTCCACCACCCGGTTTTCGGTCAGCGCCAGCACGGCACCTTCGTGGCGCTCATGGATCCGCTCCGGATTGCCGGACGCAATAATGAGGCCGCGTTCGTCCATCACGTTGACCGAAAAGGAGAGGATCTTCATCGCCCGTGCGACGATCTGGCGGGCAAGGTTATCGTTTAGCTGCATAACATCTCCGGACATGGGGCTGATCTGGCGGTGCCACTACGGGCCGATTCAGAGCACATGGGCGCAAAGATGCCACATCATCAAGACAAGCGAGAGGGGGATCGCTAGAATAGGCCACTTTACCCGATGTGGGCCCCGCCATGGAGCAGGAATTGCGTGCTTGCACCCGCCTGCCCGTGATGGCCCATCCCTCCGATCTGGACTGTGCTATGGATTATGAATTTCGCCGCGACCCGTTTGGTGGCTATCGCGCCCGGTTCTCCATGGGCCATGAAGCCATCGGTCAGTGGTTGATCGACGAGGTTGGCAAGGATGAAGAGAAGCTCGACGAGCTCTTCGCCATCATTGACCAGCTATCCAACCGCACCCGAGTCGAATACCGGCTCAATGGCGGTGACTACTCCCTGCTGCTGACCCACGAAGAGGCGGAGGTGAAAGCCAACGCCCTCAATATCGAGCTGGATGAGGATCTCGACGATCTCGCCTACTACGATGATGAACAGCTGGCCATGTGCGGGCTGGAAGATTTTGCCCAGGTGCTCGCCTCCTGGCGCGCCTTTATCCGTAACGAGGATATGGGCTGATTGACCCGATATCGGGTTAAAATACGAAATGAATATGTCGGGCAAACATGCCCTTTTGCCTAACTCAACAGGATTGACTATGTCTATTTACGATTTTGATGACGAACTGCCGGAAGACGAAGAACAGGAATCCACCAAGAAAGCCGCTGCGCCTGCCAAGAAGAAAGGCAAGCAGGTGATGAACACCCAGGTCAACCTGAGCCCGCGCGATGCAAGCCGCCTCAACGGCATGCACGTTGAAGCCATCACCACCCTGGACGACGTCAGCCTGCCGAAGAATGTCATCTTCAAGGCTGGCCTGATCGCTCTGGGTGAGCTGGAAGCCAGCAAGCGCGCCGATATCATCGCCCGCGTGATCGCCGAATCCGGCCGCTAATCCCCCCTCTGAATGCAAATAAGCCGGCGCGATTGCTCCGGCTTATTTTTTCTGCCATAGATGGCACCGCCCGCCGTTACGCCCCCCTACCAGCTCATCATAACTTCCGTTGGCATGTAATGTTGCCAGCGCGCGGTTGAAGCGCCGTACCACATCGGCCCCATCGGGTAATTTGCGCGAGACAATCAGATAGAGTGCCTCGGCCTCGCGAAAATAGGGCAAGGGTTGCAAATGACAGGGGTCGCCAAATGCCTGCAGGCTGGCGTCCGCCATCACGGCATCATTCATGGTGATCAGATCGACCCGTTGACGCGCCAGCAACTGCAGACACTGCGTCAGGGTCTTGGGGCTCTGAACAATCAACCCGAACTGCTTTACCACGCTATCAAAGTTGCTGGAACGCCAGCCCAGAGGCATACAGACTTTCAACCCCTGCCATCGGCCAGCCAGCACTGCCTGACTGCCTCGGTAGGTGAACCATGAGAGGTGATCGAGATGGATGGGATCGCTGTAATAGAAATCAAGCTCGCGCTCGCGGGTGCGAGCATACGGGTAGGTCGCGGTGGCCAGACCATTGAGGGCCTGTTGATAGCCCCGGGCCCAGGGCAGATAGTCCACAACCAGATCGTGATAGCCGGCAGTGTGCAGCACTCTGGTCACCAGTCGGGTGCTCTGCCCGCCCTCCGGTAAATCGGCGCCGGAATAGGGGGAATAGTCGCCGGTCACCAGCGTCAACGGGGCACTGGATAGCCATCCACACCAACAACCGAGCAGCCACCAACCGTGCTTCATCCCGACCTCTGAAATTCAGTGCATGCGAACAGGGAGACGATCCTGATATTAGCCGCAACACCGACAATTGACGCTGTTATCAGTATCTGGGCACGTCAAGCCCTCCATACCGGTCAACCGTTGCTTCACGGCATCCCGATATCTGCGTTGTGATGCCCCTCCAAGATCCATCAAGCCGGAGTCACGGCTCCGGCTTGATGGTTTTATGCTCCCCCACTCATCATCTATCGCAACGGGGCAACCGGGGTAAGGCTCCGGGAACCAGCTTGTCGTAATGACCACTGGCGCGAGCTTCAGCCAGCACCTCGTTGAAGCGTTCAATCAGCTCATGCCCCCCTTGCAACTTGCGCGAAACCAGCAGATAGAAGGTATCGCGCTGGCGAAAATAGGGGAGTGGTTGCAGATAGTTGGGATCACCGAACACCTGCATGCTGGCTTCTGCCGTCACCGCATCGTTCATCGGCATCAGATCAACCCGTTTGAGTTCCAGCATTTTCAAGCACTGCGCCAGACTCTTTGGGCGGGTGAGTTGCAAGGAAAAACGGGCAATGACCTCATCCGCATGACTGGTACTCCAGCCTGCGGGAATGCAGACCCGCAATCCCTGCCATTTGCCATCGAGCACCCGATCGCTGGCGCGATAGCTGAACCAGGAGAGGTAATTGATGTGGATGGGGGCACTGTAATAGAAGAGCTTGGCCCGCTCGCGCGTCCAGGCATAGGGGAAGGTGGCGGACGCCAGACCGTTGCGCGTCAGCTCGTAACCCCGGTTCCAGGGCAAAAACTCCACCTTCAGCTCGTCATAGCCCGCCTCACGCAGCAGGGTGGTGACCAGCCGGGTACTCAGGCCGCCATCAGGCAGCGCAGCCCCGGAATAGGGTGAGAACTCCCCGGTCACCAGCGACAAGGGGGCGCATGACAACCATCCACACCAACAACAGAACAACCAGCCATAGTGCTTCATCACCATCCCTCTTTTTACTCTCTTGTTGAGTATAGGAGGCTGGCCCGGATAACCCGCTCTGGTTGCCTTTGCGCCGATGCTCCTGCTAAGGTGCGGCCCTTTTGTTACAAAGGAGTTCCGATGTTACCCCTACCCGACACACTGATCTGGGGAGCGCTGGCGCTGGCCACCCTGCTCTGTCTGGCACGGCAACGGCGGCCCGGTTTCCTGCTGCTGGGGGTAGCCCTGCTGCTGGCGCTCTGGCTCGCTCGCATCACTCCGACCGCCCTGCTGGTGACACTGGCCGCACTGCTGCTAGCCTGGCGCCTGCCCTCACTGCCCGGCCATGGCCGTACCATCGCATGGGGCGCCTTGCTGATATGGGCGGTAGCGCTGACCCTGCATCTGATCCCCGGATTCAGCAATTTCAAGGTACTGGATCAGGCGCTGGCAGGCCCCGCCAGCGTGCCGTTCAATATGTATCTGAACCTCGACAAGCCGCTGCTCTTGTTTGGCTTGCTGCTGGCCTGCCCGACGCTGCTCGGCAAGGGAGGCAGCATCTGCTGGCGCCCACTGGCCCTGTTGTTGCTGCCGCTGGCCGCCCTGCTGGTCATCGCCTGGCAGTTGGGGGCACTGAAACCGGAGGTGGGGCTGCCTCACTGGTGGTGGTTGTTCGCGCTGAACAACCTGCTGTTCACCTGTGTGGCGGAGGAGGCGCTGTTTCGGGGGGCGATCCAGCAAGGGCTGGCCGAACGCTACCGCCCCTGGATTGGCATAGTGGTGGCCGCCAGCCTGTTCGGGGCGGGTCATCTGGCGGGTGGCGCCCTATTGGCTCTCTTCGCCACGCTAGCGGGCATCTGCTACGGCTTGGCACTCCAGCTGAGCGGGCGACTCACGGTGGCGATCCTGCTGCACTTCGCCTTCAACTTCGCCCATCTGGCGCTGTTTACCTACCCGCTGGCACGGGCCTGATCTCAGCCGCGTGGCGTCTTGCCCTTGAACGCCTTGACGCTACGCTTGGCCTGCGTGCGCCGATTGGCCTGCTTGTCGCGAGCCGGGCGCTTGCCCTCGCCGCTGGCGGGCTGGTCGGTGACCGGGAATCCGGCCAGATCGCCCAGCGGCAGCTCGCGGCCGGTCAGGGTGCGAATGGCTTGCAGCATGTCACTCTCGCCATGACAGACCAGCGAGATGGCCAGCCCTTCACGGCCAGCCCGGGCGGTCCTGCCAATGCGGTGTACATAGACAGGGGCGCTGGCGGGCAAGTCCAGATTGATCACCACCGGCAGCGCCTCCACATGAATGCCACGCGCCATCAGGTCAGTGGCGACCAGCACCCGCACCTGACTCTCCTTGAAATCATTGAGCGCCTGCTCGCGCACCGCCTGCTCCTTCTCGCCATGGAGGGCGGCCACCGCAATGCCCGCCTTGGCCAGCTTTCTGGCAACCCCGTCGGCATCATCCCGCGCACTGATAAAGACCAGCACCTGCGGCCACGCCTGATCCTTGAGCAAGCTGATGAGCGCCGGCACCTTGCTGCTCTTGTTGACCAGATAGAGCCGCTCTTCGATCTCGTTCACCACGCTGTTGAGGGGGTTGGCCTCGATGCGGGTGGGCTCGCGCAGCAGGCCGTTGGCCAGTGCCTCCAGCTCGGCAGGCAGGGTGGCAGAGAAGAGCAGGGTCTGGCGATCTGCCGGAATAAAACCGAGCAGCGCCTTGATGTCGGGAGCAAAACCCATCTCCAGCAGACGATCCGCCTCATCCAGCACCAGCAATTGCAGGCCATCCAGCCCCAGCAGTTGCTGGGTCAGCAGATCCCGCAGCCGCCCCGGCGTCGCCACCAGCAGCTGTGGCCCCTGCGCCAGTTCGGCCTGCTGCCGCTCTTGAGGCACACCACCACAGAGGGTAACGATGCGCAGCCCCAACGCCTCGGCGCCCTCTTTTAGCGCAGCAGTGACCTGGATCGCCAGCTCGCGGGTCGGCACCAGCACCAGCCCCTGCACCAGACTGGAGGCGGGATCCAGCCGCTGCAACAGCGGCAAGCCAAACGCCAGGGTCTTTCCGCTGCCGGTCTGGGCCAGCGCCAGCAGATCCTGCCCCGCCAGTGCCGCCGGAATAGCCAACTGCTGGATGCGGGTCGGCGTCTGCAAGGTGGCGGGCAAAGAGGCCAACAGGGCGGGATGGAGGGCTAGTTCGCTAAAGGTCATGGCGCTACGTCAACAAAGAAGTGGGAGGCGAAGTCTAGTGAGCGGGGGGAGAGAAGTAAAACCCTATCCACCATGGACCGACCGCACGGTGCGGGCGGCAGGCTGACTACACTTCACCTGACACCTTGCCAAGAGAGACCCGCCATGACCAGACACCTCCCCCTCCTGCTGCTCGTGGCTGCCCTGCTCGGCAGCGCGACGCTCGGCCTGTCGCAGACGACGGCGAGCGACAAGGGTACAGAGCAACCGAAACCGGTGCGCGTTCTCAATGCCCACCTTGGCGAGCTGCCGGGGCTGATCAATGCCGACAAGACAGGCCCCTTCGTCGATCTGGTGCACGCCATCGATGATCTCTACCCCGATGTGACCATCAAGATCACCATCTACCCCATCGCACGCGCCATGGCGGGGGTGATTGCCGGCAAGGCTGACCTGGGCCTGCCCGCCATCCGTAACCTCAAAGATGCCGAGATGCTGCCCTATCGCTTCAGCACCCGTAGTTTCGGCAAGGTGGCTCATGTGATTTACAGCAATACCACCCATCCGGTTAGCACAGATATGGCCTACGGCATAATCCCCACCAAACGGGATCAGCTGATCGAGGCTGTTCCCGACTATATGCCCTTCCCGGTGCAGCGCTCGATGAGCATCGAACAGTCACTGCGCAAACTCTCCCGTGGGCGTATCGACGCCTTTGTCTGGGCGCAAGAGGAGGCCGACCTGATGCTGAAGCATCTGGGGCTGACCAATATCCGCCGCGAATTCTTCGGTGATTTCGAAGATGTCTTCATCATCCAGAAAGGGGCGGCGGGTGACGAGATGGATGAATTTCTCCGCAACGCCATCGACCAGCTGGCCGCCAGCGGCAAACTGGCCGAGATCTACCAGAAGATCCACCGCCCCTATGTGGAGTGGCAACCATCTCCTCCCGCCAAGGCTGAGTCAGCGACCACCCCGCCCGCAACGCCCTGAACAGGCCATTCCCGCATAAAAAATCCCGCCGAAGCGGGATTTTTTATGGCTTGCAGCCTTACAGCACGGCCAGCGCGGCGGCGTAGTTCGGCTCGTCGGCCACTTCGGCGACCAGCTCGCTGTGCAGCACCTTGTTGTCACCATCCAACACCACGATGGCGCGAGCGGTCAGCCCGACCAGCGGGCCGGAGGAGAAGGCAACGCCGTAATCTTCCATGAAGGTCGCACCGCGCAGGGTGGAGAGGGTCACCACCTTGTCCAGACCTTCGGCGCCGCAGAAGCGGGACTGGGCGAACGGCAGATCGGCGGAGATGCACAGCACAACGGTGTTATCCAGCGCGCTGGCCTGCTCGTTGAACTTGCGCACTGAGGTGGCGCAGGTCGGGGTATCGACGCTCGGGAAGATGTTCAGGATTTTGCGCTGACCGGCAAAGCTTGCCAGGGTCACATCGGAGAGATCCTTGGCCACCAGGGAGAAGGGCTTGGCTTGCTCACCGGCGACCGGGAAGTGACCCGCGACGGAAACCGGGTTGCCTTGCAGAGTGACTGAGTTGCTCATGTGTTATGTCCTTTTTATTGGTGTAGTAAAAATCTGTGCCCCAGTATAAGCCTGTCACGACCTCACAAACACCCGACAACATCAGGGGAATAAAAGGGGTTGACCTTGGACTTAACACCAAGGTTTAGACTCCCCCTCAGTAATCAGGGATCTCGCAGGGGCGGGATCCATCAAGAGGGACTCATCATGAGCAAATCCTGCTGCAATCATCAGCACGCCGCCCCCATCAAGGCCGTCAGCAAGGCGGCCTCCGGCCAGAGTGAACATCACCACGATAGCCACTGCTGCGACAACGCTACGCCCGTCAGTGGCGGTTCAGCCACATCGCCTCATGAGCACGCATCCCGTGACGGCAATGAATCCCCCGGGGATGATGAGCCTCCCCGAGGAGGTTGCCACGATCAAGCGTGCTGCAGTGCCCCCTTATCGTCGGCTCACGATCATGAACATGATCACGATATGCCACCTGCCGACCCGCTGGTTGCGCCAGAGCAAGGCAACAGCCGCCACAGCTGGCAGGTGCTGGGGATGGACTGCCCCAGCTGCGCTCGCAAGATCGAGACCGCCGTCAGCCGGGTGAGCGGCGTGCAGCAGGCGCGCGTGTTGTTTGCCACCGAGAAGCTGGTTGTGGATCTGGCCCCCGGCCTCTCCCCCGATCCCGTCACCGCCGCCGTACTGGCCGCCGGTTTCCAGCTCAAGGGGGAAAGCGCTGGCAAGCAGGCCGCTGGCCGCGAGCAAGCTTCACAACCGACCCTGCTGGGCAATCTGTTTGGCAAGGCGCTCGGCAACTTTTTGGGCAAATACTGGCAGCCCCTGTCACTGGCGGGTCTGATGCTGGTCGCCGCTCTGCTACCGAGCGAAATCGGTAAGCCGCTGTTTACCCTGGCGACCCTGTGGGGTCTGTGGCCTATCTCCCGCAAGGCGTGGGCGCTGACCAAAAGCGGCTCCCCCTTCGCCATCGAGACCCTGATGACGGTGGCAGCGCTGGGCGCCCTGTTCCTCGGTGAAACCGCCGAAGCGGCCATGGTGCTGCTGCTCTTTATGCTGGGGGAACATCTGGAGGCCTACGCCGCCGGACGCGCCCGGGCCGGGGTGACCGCTCTGATGGCGCTGGTGCCCGACAAGGCGCTGCGCATCCGTACCACTGCCGAGGGCGAGGTGCGGGAAGAGGTAGCTGCCGATCAGCTGCGTCCCGGCGATATCATCGAAATCGCCCCGGGTGCCCGCTTGGCCGCCGATGCCCGTCTGCTCGATGAGCTCGGTGGGTTTGACGAGAGCGCCCTGACTGGCGAATCCATTCCGGTGGAACGCCGCCAGGGTGACAAGGTGCCGGCCGGCAGTCTGGCGGCCGATCGGGTACTACGTCTTGAAGTCGTCTCCGAGCCCGGCAACAACGCCATCGACCGCATTCTGCACCTCATCGAGGAGGCCGAAAGCCAGCGCGCCCCCATCGAGCGCTTTATCGACCGCTTCAGCCGCTGGTACACCCCGGCCATGATGCTGGTTGCCCTGCTGGTGGTGCTGGTGCCGCCCCTTGTCTTTGGCCAGAGCTGGGATGAGTGGATCTATCGCGGCCTGGCGCTGCTGCTGATCGGTTGCCCCTGCGCGCTGGTCATCTCCACCCCGGCAGCGGTTACCTCGGCACTGGCGGCGGCCACCCGTCAGGGGGCTCTGATCAAAGGTGGTGCCGCGCTGGAGCGACTGGCTCATATCGATACCGTGGCGTTTGACAAGACCGGCACCCTGACTCTGGGCAAGCCGCAACTGACCGAGCTGGTGAGCCTTAATGGCCAGCCGGAAACCGAACTGCTGGCACTGGCGGCTGCCATCGAGCAGGGTTCCCACCACCCGCTGGCCCGCGCCGTGGTCGCCAACGCGACCGAACAGGGGCTTACGCTGGCCGACGCCCGCGACCTGCGTGCCCTGCCGGGCATGGGGGTTGAGGGGCGTATCGATGGCGAGCTGTGGCAACTGCTGGCACCGAGCCGGGTAGCGACCCTGAATGCGGAACAGCAGACCCGGATTGGTACGCTGGAGCAGCAGGGCAAAACTGTCGTGGTGCTCTGCCAGAGCCGCGGCGACCAGGCGCTGCCGGTCGCCCTGCTGGCGCTGCGGGATCAGATCCGGCCAGAGGCGGCGGCTGCGCTGCAAGAGCTTAATCGGCTCGGGCTCAACAGCATCATGCTGACCGGGGACAACCCCCGTGCCGCCGAGGCGATCGCCACCGAGCTGGGCATGGGCTGGCGTGCCGGTCTGCTGCCGGAGAACAAGGTGGAAGAGATCGCCAAGCTGGCCAGCTCGCAGAAAGTCGCGATGATCGGCGATGGCATCAACGATGCCCCTGCCATGAAGCGGGCCAGCATCGGCATCGCCATGGGGGGCGGCACCGACGTGGCGCTGGAGACCGCCGATGCGGCGCTGACCCATAACCAGCTCGGTGGCATCGCCGCGATGATCCGGTTGTCGCGGGCGGCACTGGCCAATATTCACCAGAATATCGCGCTGGCGCTGGGACTGAAGGCTATCTTCCTGGTTACCAGTCTGCTCGGCATCACCGGCCTGTGGATTGCGGTGCTGGCCGATACCGGCGCCACCGCGCTGGTGACCGCCAACGCCTTGCGGCTGCTGCGCAAGCGCTGATCCGGACAAGGTAGCCAATACCTATCATCCAGAAGCCGTCCCCAACCTGGACGGCTTTTCTCTTTCTATGCAAGCGACTCACCCGACAAAGAAAAAGCGCGCCTGCCGGTCGGCAGTCGCGCTTTGCTTACTCTCTCGGAGTTATCCCACCCTTGGCAAGGTGGAATTCAACCCGGGGACGCCGAGCCATCCCCCGGGCTCAATGGGTTTGCCTATGGCGTTGCCTCAGCCACGCTGACGCTCAGGGTCGGCTTCTCCTTGTTCATCGCGGTAAAGACAAACTTGTAGTTGCCTGCCTTGCTCAGGGTCATACCAACGTTATCACCCCCTTTGCACAAGGTAAGAGGGGCTGAAATGGTCAGCACGTCGCTCGGCGCACACTTGCCGTAGTTGATCGCCCCCCAGTTGGCATCGGCAATCTTGAGCGTCGCCTCACCCAGTTGCCCTTCGGCCACTGGGGTGGTCAGCTCATACATATAGTTGCCGCTAAACGCCATCTGATTGACCGGATCCCACTGGCCAAGGAAACCGCGAATAAAAATATCGGTTTTCCCGAACGGGGGCAGCGTGCTCAGGTCGGTCTTCTTGCTCACCGGCAGGCCCAGGCCTTGCTCGCCAGACTGTGGCTTGATGAACACCGCTGCCGACCAGGCTCCCAGGGTCAGGGTACCGCCATTGGCGACGGCATCGCGGGCAATACTGTTGCTGGCATGGTGGGCCGGGCTCAACCGCAGGCTGGTCAGATCGATAGTCTGATCGTTACCGTCACGGAAATCGCCGATACTCTGGCTCTGATTGGTGGCGTTGATCATCACCACCAGACCGTCGATAGCCGGATCCAGATCCGCTCCGGCATTGACGCCATCATCCACCGTCATCACGATCAGGCCCGGCACCTGATCCGGCCCGGTATTGCGGAAATCGACCCGCTTGATCACCTCGGCCCCGCTTCCAAGACGCAGCAGACGCGATGATTTGCGCAGCTCCGCCAGCTCCTGATAGAAGCTCACCATGGTCGCCATGTCGGCACCGCTCGGTTTGACATGCTGGCCCAGCACCTGCTCGATCAACGGATAGTTGTCGCCATCCTTGTCCTTGCGCGGCAACCCCTTGTCAAAGTTGTTGTCGGCCAGGGTGTAGTCGACCTTGTTGTACCAGTCGCCCGAGTCATAGCTGTCCCGCTCCATGGACTTGGAACGCAGCAGCTCGACACCGGCGTGGGTGAAGGGGATACCCTGCCCCAGCATGGCGGTGGCGAGCGATACCCCCTGCATCCGCACCAGATCGGCTCCGGCAGGTGCCTTGTAGATCAGGTTGTCGAACAGGGTCTGGTTGTCGTGCTTGTCGACATAGTTCTGCACTTCCACCGGATCCTGGGCATAACCGGCAGGTTGACCGTTGTAGTCGATCTCGGCGCCTTTCTTCGGCATGCCATCCTTGTCGGTCAGCACGAACTCCTTGAGGTTACCCGCCATGCCGAGGCGCACCAGATCGGACTGGTGCAAGGCCGTTGCCAGCTCCACCTTGCTCATTTCGTTAGGCTCGGCGAAGGCGCCGTTGCCAAAGCCCTGGGTTTCACGAATGGCATCTTTACTATCAAACGGACTGCCACCACGCACCGCATCACGCAAGCGGTCGGAGAAGGAGCCGATGCCGGTACCGCCCAGATGCTTCTGGGTCGCCTGCACGAAGCGCTTGTCATCCTGCACCTCGCCGAAGTTCCACCCCTCGCCGTAGAAGTACATCTCGGGATTGACCTTCTTCACCGCGGCCAGCGCCTGCACCATCTGATCTTTCGGGTGGTGGCCCATCAGGTCAAAGCGGAAGGCGTCGATCTTGTAGTCGCGCGCCCAGGTCACCAGCGAGTCATCCATCAGCTTGGCGAACATGGCATGTTCCGGCGCCGTGTTGGAGCAGCAGGTGGAGTTCTCGACCGAGCCGGTCTCCGGATTGAGGCGCTGATAGTACCAGGGCACGATCTTGTCGAGCACCGACTTGGGCCCCAATCCGGATTCGTTGGTGTGGTTGTAGACCACGTCCATCACCACGTTCATGCCGATGTTCTGCTTGATGGCCTTGACCATCTCGCGGAACTCCAGAATACGTTTGGTCCCCTCGGCGTTGGTGGCGTAGGAGCCTTCCGGCGTGGTGTAGTGGTAGGGATCATAACCCCAGTTGAAGGAGTCGACGCCGCGCAGGTAGCCGGAGAGCTCCTGCACCTGCGGATTATCCTTGCCGTCGCCTGACTTGAGAGCATCCAGCACCTGGCCGACAGTCTGGCCGCCACCGCAGTAGGTGCCAAATTGGGATGTTTTCACATCCGGATTGACCTGACAAAGCTTGCTGAAGTCATCGCCGAGATTGGCCACCTTGGCCGGATCCTCGTTGACGGTGGCGATATCGAACACCGGCAGCAGGTGCAGGTGGCTGACGCCGCTTTTTGCCAGCGCTTTCAGATGGTTGACCGGTACAGAATCGGGTTGGGTCAAACCAACAAATTTGCCGCGCTTCTCTTCATCGGTGGAGGCGTCGTTACCGGTCAGGTCACGAACATGGGCCTCATAGATGGTGATGTCGGCAGGGTTCTGCTGGCTGTGGGGCGCCTTGAGGCTATCCCACCCTTCCGGTTTCAGCGCAGGATCGTCGAGATCCACCACCTGACTGAACTCGGAGTTCATCGCCAGACTCAAGGAGTAGGGGTCGGTCACCTCGTAGTGCTCAACCTTGCGGCTCAGCGGGTGGTAGACCTCCATGTCGTAGCGGTAGAACTGGCCGACCAGCTCGCTGCCCCCTTCGTAACTCCAGCTGCCGCTGGCGCTGTCGAAGGTCATCGCCACTTCACCACTCTTCTGGTGGCTGGCATTGTAGAAGGCCAGCTTGACCGACTTGGCGGTCGGCGCCCAGAGGCGGAAGGTCACCCGGTTGCCCTCCACCACGGCGCCATAGCTCAGCTTGGTCGCCTCGGGAGCATAGAGCGCATCGAGGGCTCCGGCGCTCTGCACCAGGGTCGCCCCCTGCAGGATACCGTCAGCATCGGTGCCGATAGCCACCAGTTCGCCCTTGAGCAGGGGCTTGAGATCTTTCCCGGCAGTCAGGGCAAAGGCGGCTGCATCCTTGAGGTGCGGATACTTGGCCTGCTGCTCGGCAGTGAGACTGGTCGCGGTCAGAGTGATATAGGGGAAATCGAACACCCCATCGGCATTGGCCTTGATGGTGCCCGAGTCGGTGTAATAGAGGCGCACGTGGGGCTTGTCCTTGCCCCCTTGCCAGATCAGGGTATTGCCATCGATCAGATGGGCGCTGGCACCCGCCACCCCGAAGGCGGCGGTAAAGGCCTCGGCGCGGCTGCCAAACAGATCTTTCTTGCCCGCGACGATGGCCACGGTGCGATCCGGGTGCTCACTGAAGATCACCTTCATGTCGCTACCGGTCAGGTTGGCCAGATCACCGTTGCGGGCAATGAAGTTGATGCACCCTTCCACCTTGCTGAGCGGTACGACCCAGGCCGGACCAAAGCTGTCGGCGGTGGCTGGCGTCTTGCTCTTATCATCCCACCCGGTATTCAGCAGCGGTAGCGTTGCAGGCATCTTTGTTCCAAAGATGCAGGCTGTGGCTGTCAAAGGGCGTTTTGGCCCCTTTGGCTGCCGACTGGGTATCCACCAGTGCAATGACCACCTGATTGTCGCCGGCAACCAGCAACTCTTTCGGGGGATCCATCTTGGGCAGACGGGCAACAGGCCCATCGGTGACTTCAGGCGTAGGCGGTGTAGGGGGGACGGGTTTCACACCGGAGGGATCAGAGCTGTTGTCATTACAGCCAGACAAAAGCGCGAACAGTGAGGCTGTTACCAGCGCCACTTTGGTCTTTTTCATATCCATATTTTTATAATTCCCGCTGTAGTTAGTCTCGATAGTCGAGCACCCGGTCATTGCCAGGCGGTGCCATATTAATCAGCGGCAATCGATTCAAATGTGAGCGGAAGGGCAAAAAAACCATCCAGTTTCAACAAGATAACGTTTTCAGATTGAAACTTCGATCCGGCTCACAGACCTCGCGGCCATTTGGCCTCATATCTGGAAAACGGCAGTCACGGGGTCAGAAAAGCAATGTCTGATCAAGTGGATAGACAAGGAGTAAACAATGAAACGGATTGAAGAGCAGGCACAACGACTCGATCAGGAGTATCAGGCGATCGGGCAGCTGTTCGACCAGTTCTGCCAGCAGGCGGGCGCCCTGGCCGAGCAGTATCACTTCTTCAACTGGCCCGATTATGAAGACTCGCCCCCGCTGAACCGCGCCTTCACCCTGCTGGGGGAACCCCGCGAGTTGCGGCTGCGCTGTCAGCCCGGTGAGCGCTCAGCCCTTCATGGCCTGATCCAGGTGGTCTCGGAGGATGGCACTATCGATGCCAGCCTCGGGTTTCGCGCCGATGGCCAGCTGCTGCTGGAGTCGGGCAAGCTGCTGGACAACCCGCCCGGACTGCTGCTCAAGCTGCTGCTCGGCGCAGTGTGGCAACACAAGCCCCAGGAGGAGATCACCGGGCAACCGCACTGACATCAGGGAGCCAACGGCACTGAAACCAAGGGGGCCAACGGCCCCCGCTATTTATCCTATGCGCTGGCGATCTCGATGGTCACATGCACCAGCTCTTCATGGATCGCCAGCCGCTCGCGGATCTGCTGCGCCGGCAGCGGATTGACCATCAGCACAGAGAGCACACAGGCATACTGCTGCTGCCCTACCCGCCAGACGTGCAGATCACGGATATCGGTGCCCGGCAGCTCGGCGATGACCTCGCGGATCTCCGCCACCAGCGGGGTATCCATCTCGGCATCCAGCAGCACCCGACCTGAGTCGCGCAGCAGACCCCAGGCCCATACCGCTACCAGTCCGGCGCCGACTATGCCCATCAGCGGATCGAGCCAATCAGCCCCCCACAGCATGCCCCCCACCAGCGCCAGGATCGCCAGCACGGAAGTGGCTGCATCCGCCAGTACGTGGATATAGGCGGCGCGCAGGTTGAGATCCTGATGACCGTGGTGATCATCATGGTCATGATGATGATCGTGGTCATGATGATGATCGTGGTCGTGATGATCATGATGGTGGTCATGCCCATGGCCGTGGTGGTGATGACCATGATCATCCTTGAGCAGCCAGGCACAGGCGAGGTTCACCAGCAGCCCAACCAGCGCGATGGCGATCGCCTGTTGATAGTGGATCGGGCTGGGATCGAGCAGCCGGAACACCGACTCGAACAGCATCAACCCGGCCACCCCCACCAGCAACAGGGCGCTGGTGAAGCCCCCCAGTACCTCGATCTTCCAGGTGCCGAAGCTGAATCTGTGGTCGCGAGCAAAGTGGCGGGCAGCGCGATAGGCCAGCACCGAGAGACCGAGCGCCAGCGCGTGGGAGCTCATGTGCCAGCCATCCGCCAGCAGTGCCATGGAGTTGTAGAACCAGCCGCCGCCGATCTCCGCCACCATCATGATGACGGTCAGCAATACGGCCCAGCGGGTCTTCTGTTCGGCCAGCGGATTGCCCTGGTGGATGACGGGTTGATGGCAGTGGGATTGAGCGAGGGATGACATGGATTTCTCCTGAGAGCGACGATGCAATATACTATACCCCAGTATAGTTTTATCGATCGAGAGGATCCGTCATGTCCCACACCATTCACGACAAAAAGAAGCTGCTGACACGGGTGCGCCGCATCAAGGGACAGACCGGTGCGCTGGAGAGCGCGCTGGAGCAGGAGAGCGACTGCGCCGCCATTTTGCAGCAGATCGCCGCCATCCGCGGCGCCGTCAACGGCTTGATGCTGGAGGTGCTGGAGGGACATATGCGCGAGCATCTCGGCGCCGCCGATGCCACCCCGACCGAGCGATTGGAGGATCTGGATCAGGTGGTCAGCGTCCTGCGATCCTATTTGAAGTGATCAAGGTGGCACTGCCTGCCAGTGGCACCATCCCTTCAGGCTCGACTAGCGTCGGGCTTGAGCCACCGTCAGCTTTGCGCCATGATGTCCAGCCCGGCTGACCGCCGGTTTTACTGGACAGTCAATTTCAAGGATCCCCCATGTTTGAACACGTCGATGCCTATGCTGGCGACCCCATCCTGACGCTAGTCGAGACCTTCCACAAAGACACCCGCGAGCAGAAGGTGAACCTGGGGATCGGCCTCTATTACGACGAGCAGGGGCGCATTCCGCTGCTGCCGTCGGTGCAGCAGGCCGAAGCCCAGCGCGCCGCCGCCCCTGCCCCGCGCCCCTACCAGCCGATGGAAGGCGCCGCCAACTACCGCACCGCAGTGCAACACCTGCTGTTTGGTGCCGACCATGAAGCGGTCAAGGCGGGACGTATCGCCACCATCCAGACCATCGGCGGCTCAGGCGCGCTGAAGATCGGCGCCGATCTGCTCAAGCGCTACTTCCCGACCTCCGAGGTATGGGTCAGCAACCCGACCTGGGACAACCACAAGGCGATGTTCGAGGGGGCCGGCATCAAGGTGCACGACTACCCCTACTACGATGCGGCCACCGGCGGCGTACAGTTCGATGCAATGATCGACTGCCTGAGCGTCCTGCCAGCAAAAAGCATCGTGCTGCTGCACCCCTGCTGCCACAACCCGACCGGGGTGGATCTCTCCCGCGCCCAGTGGGATCGGGTGATCGCGCTGGTGGTCGAGAAGAATCTCATTCCTTTCATGGACATCGCCTATCAGGGCTTCGGCGACGGGCTGGAAGAGGATGCCTATGCCATTCGCGCCATGGTGGCTGCGGGGGTCAGCTTCTTCGTCAGCAACTCGTTTTCCAAGAACCTCTCCTTCTACGGCGAGCGCTGCGGCGGCCTGTCGGTCATCTGCAAAGATGCCGAAGAGGCAAGCCGGGTACTGGGCCAGATGAAGGCCACCGTGCGTCGCAACTACTCCAGCCCGCCCACCCACGGTGGCCAGATCACCGCGGCGGTGATGAGCCAGCCGGAGCTGCACGCCCTGTGGGTTGACGAGGTGACCGGGATGCGCACCCGCATCAAGGCGATGCGCGAGAAGCTGTTCGAGGTGCTGAGCGCCAAGGTGCCGGGCCGTGATTTCAGCTACTTCATCAACCAGCGCGGCATGTTCAGCTACACCGGCTTCACGCCGGAGCAAGTTGATCGCCTGCGCGAGGAGTTCGCCGTCTATCTGGTGCGCTCCGGTCGCATGTGCGTGGCGGGCCTCAACAGCCGCAACGTCGACTACGTGGCCGATGCCATGGCCGCGGTGCTCCAGGGCTAATCCGCACCAGCCCCGCTTCGGCGGGGCTTTTTGTCTGTTTCATTCGCTTGTGGAGTCTTTATGGATCTGATCGCTCTCTCTCGGCTGGGAGGTCGCCATCTGGTCACCCTGCACCTGCTGCTCGACAACCAGAGCGTCACCCGCACCGCCGAGCGGCTCTGCACCACCCCCTCCACCGTCAGCAAGACCCTCAACCAGCTGCGGGATCTGCTGGGGGATCAACTGCTCTATCGCCAGGGCAACCAGCTGCTGCTCACCCCCATGGCAGAGCGGCTGGCCCCGACCCTGCACCGGCTGCTGGGGGAGCTGAACGGCCTCACCCGCCAGAACGCCTTCAACCCGCAGCAGTGGCAGGGCAGCTTGCGACTGGGGTTGCGCGAGAGCGTGATGACCTGGCCGGTGGGCCCCATTCTGGGTCAGCTGATGAAAGAGGTGCCGGGCATGGTGCCGGAGATCTGGAACAAGGATGAGCAGGGGCTGGAGGCGCTGGCAGCGGGCAAACTCGACTTCGTGATCCTGCCACATGACCAGAGCCAGCCATTGCCGCGCCAGCCGGGGCTGGTGTGGGAGACCCTGCGGGAAGAAAAACTGGTCTGCCTGCTGCGCAAAGATCACCCGGCGCTGGCCAAGCCCTGGGATCTCGATGCCTACCTGAGCTGGCGCCATATCGCCATCCGGGATCAGGAGCTGGCCAACCCCTTCTTCGAGCAGAGCCTGGCCCAGCAGCAGGTACGTCGCCAGA
Organism: Aeromonas sp. QDB62; assembly: GCF_027705695.1. Classification (NCBI taxonomy): domain Bacteria; kingdom Pseudomonadati; phylum Pseudomonadota; class Gammaproteobacteria; order Aeromonadales; family Aeromonadaceae; genus Aeromonas; species Aeromonas sp. QDB62. Next base: position 163,815 of record NZ_JAPDCD010000002.1, read on the forward strand.
TTGGCGCCACCCTGCCCGATTTTGCCAGCGCGGCGGCCCTGCTGCCCCAGACCGACCTGATCCTCACCGCCATCGGTGGCTGGGCAGCCTGCATGGCCAATCAGCCGGATCTGGTACTGCGTCCGGCACCGTTCGATTACGGTAAGGTGAGCCACAGTCTGGTCTGGTATGGCCCGGCCGGAGACGGTTCGGCCCGTCACTGGTTCCGCCAGCGGATCCTGCAACTGGGTCGCGAATTGATTGAGCCCTGAGCCGGGCGACAGAGAGAAGAAGTTGATGTTTCGCCGCGGCGAAACATCAACGGCATTGAGGGATCAGGGGCGTTTGGTATAGATGGGGCTGGGGAAGGAGGCGACGTTGCTGCCCAGCTCCGTGATGCGAGCCGCCCCCTGCTTTCTGACCTGATCGATGCGCAGCACCTGATGCATGGGGATCAGGGTGTGGCGCACATCGGCAAATTCGCTCTTTAGCTTCTCGTGGCCGGGATCGACGATAAGCGCCGTGTGGTTGTCCCAGACAAAGTCGGCAATCTCGATAAAACCGAACAGCGAGCCCTGATTGACTTCGCGCACATACACTTCGTAGCGCTCGCTGTGGCAAATAAACTGAACCCGATATAACGCCTTGCTTTCACTCATGATTATCTGTCATTGAGGGGGAAGAAGATGGCCATTATTCTAGCCGCCGTTCTCGCCCCCTCCAATAGACAGAAATCACAGTTACGGCCTTTCCATACCGCTCCTCACGCCATAACGGTCACCGGATGACGCAGCCACTCAGCGCATCAGGGCTGGCAGTGAGACCGGCCCCAATCCTGCTGCGCGCAAGCGGCTGGCCAGCTGTTCCAGCTCGGTTTGGCTAGCCTCTGGCCATTGCGCCGCCTCCCCACGTACTCCGTGGTGGCGAAAGCCGTTGAGGCGAATGGGCACAGGCCCAAGCCGCTGCAAAAACGTGGCGAGATCTGCGTCCAGCTCACCATTCGCATCCAGAAAATCGCTCTTGCCCGGCACGTGGAGCAGCCGCAGTTCCGTCAGCTTGCCGTGGCTTGCCAGCAGTTGCAGCGACCCCAGTACCCGCTCGCGACCATAGCCGGTCAGCGAGTGATGCACCGAGTCGCGCCACCCCTTGAGATCGAGCATGGCGCCGTCGAGCACCGGCAGCAGCCGCTGCCAGCCGGTTTCGGCCAGCGAGCCGTTACTGTCGAGCAGGCAAGTGAGATGGGTCAGATCCGGCGCGCCCTTGATGGCGGCAAACAGCGCAACCACGAAGGGGAGCTGGGTGGTCGCCTCACCACCGGAGACGGTAATTCCGCTCAGCAGCGGGCCGTAGCGACGCAGCAGGACCAGCACCTCGGCCACCGTCATGGTGGCGGTCTTGGGATTGGCGCTGCGGGGGCAGGCATCCAGACAAGCATCGCAATCGGTGCAGAGCGCCGCCTGCCAGCGCACGTTGCGTTTGCCAGGGGGGGCCTCATCCAGAGAGAGGGCACCGCTCGGACAGACCGCAAGGCAGTCACCGCAATCGTCGCACAGCCCTATGGTGTGCGGGTTGTGGCAGCCGGGGCAGCGAAAGTTGCAACCCTGCAGAAACAGCACCAGCCGGTTGCCCGGCCCGTCGACACAGGAGAACGGCAGCACCCTGCTTACCAGGGCGCTGCGTGTTGGCAAAACATCAGCCATCAGGGCGAACTCAATACTCGCCGATGGTCGATTCGTGGGCGACCACTCGCGGTGCCCGCTGCCGGATGGCGGTCACTTCACTCGCCTCGGCACCGAGACAGGTGGTCTGCAACCGCGACCCTTCTTCTGCGAAGCGAGCCACGTCGCTCTTGCGGATCATGTAGCCGGTCACCCGCACCAGATCGCTGTCGGCCACGTTGGCGGTGAACTCGCGCATACCGATGGCGAGCGCCCCTTTGCAGAGCTGCAGCAGTGCCTGCGGGTTCTGGCGGATGGTGGGATCCAGGGTCAGGATCTCGCTGATCCCCGAATGGTAATAAGTGTGGTGCGGTGCCAGTGCCAGCACATGGCTGGCCGGATCCGGCTCATGCCCGTAGGGAATGCGCACCCCGGGGGTCACCGCCACATCGATGCTGAGGCCACCCTGTGAGTGCAGCAGGGCGCGACCACCCCAGGCATGGGTTTGCGGCGTCGCAGTGACATATTCCGAGAGCTGGGCCGAGATGCGATAGCCAAGCTGGTTCGCCTCCTCGCCGTGGCCGTAGCGATCCGGCAGGTTCTCTTTATCCATCAGGATATTGACCGCTTCCGCCATGCCGTAGATACCGAACATGGGGACGAAACGATCCTCATCCAGCAGCCCCTCTTTCACCAGGAAGCTGTCGAAGAAACCGGACTCCTGATGCAGGAAAGCGGCTCGCGCCTCGATCAACTGGGAGGCCAGGCGGCAGTAGTGGGGCAGCAGGCAGCCGAGGAAATCATCGATCCCCTGACACTGCTCGGCGACCCGCTTGAGGGAGATGCGCACCAGGGTGTTGGCGCCACCGGCCTGCGGCAGGGCGTTGTAGCAGCTGACGATGCCAAAACCACGCTGGTCGAAGGTATCGCGGTGGATCGGGTAGTTGGCGATGTGCGGCTTGCTGCACTCGGCGATGTTCTTCACCGCTTGCAGCAGCAGGCTGTCCGGGGTCTGCTCCGGATCGTGGAAGAAGGTGAGGTTCGGTGCCACCTGCTTGAGCTCGTTGTCGATGCGCAGGATCAGGCGGCAGATGCGGTTGTCATCCGGCCCGATGTTGACGTGCATGAAGGCGTCCGGCAGCACCCTGTCCAGATAGACCCAGAACCCCTTCAGCTTGCGATAGAGGGTCTCGTCATCCAGTTCGCCGACGAACGGCAGCAACAGATGGTCGAGCCGACCCAGCCAGACCGGCATGCCGGTAACGGAGGGGACATGGTGATAGAGGATGCGCAGGGCGTTGAGCGCCTCGTCGAAATCCTGCGGCGCCGCCAGCTCCAGCCAGGCAGAGCCCTGACTCAGGAATTTTTCATAGTCCGGCAGCACATAGCGCGGCTTGTAGGGGGCATGCCCTTCGAACATGTCGCAGATAAATCCCAGCTCCATCGCCTCGGCGACTGCGGCAGGCAGGTCGGGGTAGGGCAACGCATTCTCGGCGGCCAGCGCCAGCGCATGGCTCTTCTGGGCAGCAGAGAGATGGGGATCGCGCACGATGCGCTGACAGGTTTCGGTCAAAGACATGGGACACTCCTTCACGGACAGAGCCCATATCCTCACCGTTTGCAGGCTTTTTTTGAAGTGACATTCACAACAATACGAATGTCTCAAAAAGACATCCGCAATAGACGATCACACCCCAAACAGAACGGGGGCCTTGTCTGCCGACAAGGCCCCCGTTGTGCGGATCAGGGCTCGATGATGATGGGCGTGCCCGGTTCGATGGCGCTCCACACCTCGTCCAGCTCGTGGTTGAGCATGGCGATACAGCCGTTGGTCCAGTTGGAGGGCTGAACCCTGCGGTTGCCAATGCTGTTGCGCTGGCCGTGGATCATGATCATGCCACCCGGACGCACACCCAGCTCATTGGCTCGCTTGATGTCATCCAGGTTCGGATAGTTGATATGGATGGCTTTGTAGTAGCCGGAATTGGTCTTCTTGTAATCGAGGGTGTAGCGCCCTTCCGGCGTACGCTGATCCCCTTCCTGCTGCTTGTGCCCCTTGGGCGCCGGGCCCAGTGCAATCCAGTAGCGTTTCACCTCTTTGCCATCCTTCATCAGGGTCAGGCTATAGGTCGACTTCTTGACTATCACCATGTCGGCAGACAGGTTGGCAAAACTCAGTGCGGGCCAAAGCCCCAACAAACACAGTAATACGGCTCTCATTCCATCCCTCGACAAGCCTCTGGTGCGGGCTTTTCTTGTTACCAGATCATCTGAACTATGCCCGCCGAGCGGCGAGCGAGCGCCATGATATTGGATCGCCATCAATACTCAATATGCCCGGTAAAACATATCTTGCAACTGCGGCGACACCGGCCCTGAGCGCCGTCATCTGACATTGGTAATTAACAGTTAAAACAACAAGATACAAAATATTATCGCGCTGGCACCCGGGGCAATGATCGGCGAAGATAACACTCCACTCCCCGACAGGTTTATGCCATGCGATCTTCGTGCCGCCTCGCCACCCTGCTGTTCTCTTCGCTACTGTGCTCGCCGCTGCTGCTCTGGCTGCCCGCCAGTGTTGCCGCCGATGCTCTCTGGCTGCGCGAGCCTGCCCTCTCCCCCGATGGCAAGCAGCTTGCCTTCACCTGGCAGGGGCGCATTTTTGTCGCCAGTGCCGAGGGCGGCCCCGCTACAGCGCTCACCGGCAGCGACTACCTGAGCCAGCGGCCAGTCTGGTCGCCGGATGGCAAACGGCTCGCCTTTGCCGCCAATCTCTACGGCAACGAGGATGTGTTCGTGGTACCCGCCAGCGGCGGCGAGATGGTGCGCCTCACCCGCGATTCGCGCACCGATCTGCCGCAAGCCTTCAGCGCCGATGGCAAACGGCTGCTGCTGAGCAGCCAGCGGCCGGGGTCCCCCGATGCCGACCATTTTGTCGCGGAAGGCTACCAATGGGGCGAGCTCTACTGGACTCCGATCAGCGGCGGCACCTTGCAGGCCGATCTGCCGCTGCCTGCGACCCTGGCTCGCCCGCACGGGAAGTTGCTCGCCTATCAGATGCCCGCGGCGGATCAACCCTTTCGCAAGCATCAGCACTCCTTCGCGGTGCCCCGCCTCTGGCTGTTTGATGGCAAGCAGCACAAGCAGCTGACCGAAGATCGGGTCGCCGCCACCGATCCGGTCTGGAGCGACCAGGGGGATACCCTCTTTTACCTGAGCGAGCGCAGCGGCGATTTCAACGTCTGGCGCCGGGATCTCGCCAGTGGCAAGGAGCAGCAGCTGACCCACTATCAGGGCCATCCGGTGCGGGGGCTCAGCGCTTCCCGAGCCGGGGATCTGGTCTGGTCATGGCTGGGTGAACTCTATCGCCTCGATGCCGGTAGCAACGAGCCACGCAAGCTGATCCTCACCCCGCAAGTGGCGAGCGCACCGGATGAGGCGAGCGAGGCCCTGACCCTGGCAGACGAAGCGCTGGTCAGCGAAGAGGCGGACGAGCTGATCCTGGTGAGCGAGGGCAACCTGTTTGCCGTCGACCCCGAGCGGGAGCGGGTGCGCCAGCTAACCCGCGATCCGAGCGAGCAATCCAGCCCCCTCTTCGCCGAGCAGGGGCGCGCCCTCATCTATCTGTCCGAGCAGCGGGGGCACGCCGCCCTCTATCGCCTGCGCAAGGGGGATCCGGATCTGCTGTTCAGCGATCCGGGTACCCTGACCGAGAGCCTGCTGCTGGGCATTCCCGGCAAGGGGATCAGCCGTCCGGTGCTCTCCCCCGACGGCAAGCAGCTCGCCTTCGTGGTGGATGGCCAGGCCATCCATCTGCTGGATCTGGCGAGCAACAAGCAGCGGGAGCTGGTGCCTGCCAGCTTCAACCCGTCGCGCCACGAGGTGCATCTCGCCTTTGCTCCCGACTCCCGCCATCTGGCGATCACCTTCCGCCCCGATGCGGCAGAGCAGGAGATCGCGGTGATCGATACGGCCAATCCCAAGGCCAAACCGGTCAATGTCAGCCTCAACGGCTATCAGGATGGGCAACCTAGCTGGAGTCAGGATGGCGCCATTCTCTACTGGCAATCGACCCGGTTTGGCGCATTGGGGCCCGATGGCGAGCCCCTCGTCACCAACCTGCTCGGCATTTACAGCAGCCGCGCCGCCAGAGCCGATGCGATTGCCGAACTGGAGCCGCCGAAAGGGGGATACGGCTTTGAGAGCGATCGCCTCAACCATCGGGAAGCGCTGCTGTTGCAACCCTCCGGCACCCTGCTCGCCAGCCGCATCATCGGCGACCAGCTGATCTATCTGGTGGAGGAGATGGGGGTCAACAGCGAGAGCGAGATCAAGGGCTACAGCCTGGATCTGCGCAAAGGCAAAACCAGCGAACTGTTTGGTGAACAGCCCGGCCCCGCGCTGGCAAGCCTCAACCAACAAGGCACCCTCGCCACCCTGGTGCGGGATGGGGAGATCACCCGCATCCACCTCGACTCCGGCGAAGCCACCAGCGCCCCCTTCGCCTTGCAGCCCACCGGCCGCTGGCAGGCACGCATGACCGCCGCCTTCGATCAGATCGCCCGGCTCACCCGGGATGAGTTCTATCTGGACGATATGAACGGGGTGAACTGGGACAGCTATGTCGCCGCTTACCGCCGCCTGCTGCCGGGCATCGGCAACCCGCGGGACTTTGGCAACCTGCTGGCGGAGCTGGCTGGTGAGCTCAATGTCTCCCACACCTGGGGCAACGGCCCCGCCCCCTTCCCGCGGATGGCGGACGAGACCGCCAGCCTTGGCGGCTACTGGCAGGATGGCGAGCAAGGAGTGATGCTCACTGCCCTGCTCTCTGGCGGCCCGCTGGATCAGGAGAGCGATATCGCCCCGGGCGCCCGCCTGCTCGCCATCAACGGCAGCCCGATTGCCAATCTGGCCGAGCTGGATCAGGCCCTCAACCATCAGGCCGGTGCTAGGCTCGCCCTCACCTTCCAGCTGGCGGGCAACAAGCAAACTGACGAGGTGGTGCTCACCGCCATCGACAAGCAGCAGGAGTACCAGCTGCAACAGGCTAGCTGGATTGAGAAACGGCGGGAGCAGGTGGCCAGGCTGAGTGGAGGACGGGTCGGCTACGTCTATCTGCCAGCGATGAATAGCGAGGTCTACGATGCGGTGGTGGCGGATGCCCTCGGCAGACAGCGCAATCGCGACGCGCTGATCGTCGATGTCCGCTTCAACAGCGGCGGCTATCTCGCCAATACCCTGGTGGAATTTCTGACCGGCAGTGGCAGCACCAAGGGGATGGCCAGCAGTTGGCCCCGTCAGGGCAAGGGTGAAACCGACGCCGCCACCCGCCAGTGGACCAAGCCGTCGGTGGTGTTGGTGAACGCCGCCAGCTACTCGGAAGGCTCCGCCTTCCCCGAGTACTACCGCGCCCTCAAGGTCGGCCCCATCGTCGGCGATCCGGTGCCCGGCACCGGCACCATGGTCTACAACCACGACTCCCGGCTGATCCCTGGGCTCGCCTACGGCATTCCGACCCTGGGGCTGCGCAAACCGGACGGCACCTTCTACGAAAATCAGGAGCTGATCCCGGACGTTCAGGTGCCACTCACCCCCGCCGACATGGTGGCCGGGCGCGACCCGCAGCTGGAGGCGGCGGTACAAGCCGCCCTCAAGCAACTGCCTGCCAGCGCCAGGTAACGGCGTTCATCGAGCTCAACGAAAGCGAAACAGCTCGCGATGCAGATGCCCGTCCGGCAACAGCCGGGTCAGGGCATCTGCCATCCCCTCCGGCCCACAAAACCACACCTGCTCGGGGGCATCCTGCGCGATGCGGGCCAGATCCAGCCGCCCGGCAGCCTTGTCCAGATGCAGCTGATAGCGCACGCCGGTGCGATGACAGAGCTCGGCCAACCGCCGGTGGTAGACGGCGCCTGCCAGATCCGGCGCACACTGGATCAGGGTGATCCCCTCGCTGCGCTCTCCACGGGCAGCCAACCCCTCCAGCCAGGCCACAAACGGCGTGATGCCGATCCCGGCCCCCAGCCAGAGGGCTCGCCCTCCTCCCTGCGGCGCGACAAAGGCGCCATAGGGCCCGGTCACCACCACCCCATCCCCGGCGCGCGCCTTTGCCACCAGCTGACGGGTATGATCCCCGAGCGCCCGCACCGCGATCACCAGCTGGCGCCGATCCGCTGACACCCGCACCAGGGTAAAGGGGTGCGGCCCCTCCTTGGCGTCAAACTCGAAGAAGGCAAACTGGCCTAGGCGGTAATGGGCGAGCGGCCGCTCCAGCTGCATGGTCAGCTCGCAGGTCTGATCCGCCAGCGCCCGCACCGCAATGACCCGGCCCGGATGGCGATCCCGCGCCCCTACCTGCCCCAACAGGGAGTAGAGGGCGCCAATGGCACCTATCCCGCCGACCAGCCAGATCGACACCCCCACCGGGGTCATGACCCCCACCTGAGGTAACAAGCAGAGCCCGTGACACCAGCCCGCCAGATAGATGAGCGGGGCCAGCCGGTGGATCAGTCGAAAACGGCCATAACTCACCAGCGCCAGCAAACTCAGCACCACCAGCGCGATCAGCAGATAGAAACTCCACTCCCCCAGGGTATTGCCAAGGGCATGGAGCGAGATGCCATTGCCTGCTCCGGCACCCACTTCGGCAGCGCTGGCTCCACGCCGCGCGGGACGACTCAGCCAACCTGCCGAGACCGCCCACTTGGGGGCCTCCACCAGCAGCCAGTGGGCGGTCAGCGCCAATGCACCGCCGATGGCCGTCTGACGGTGCAATCGCAACATCCGATCCAGACCGCCACACCAGAGCTCCAGCTGCGGCAAGCGCAGCGCCAGCAACAGCGAAATCGCCATATAGGTCATCCCCAGCAGGCCGGTCAGCAACAACATCTCATGGCGCCAGGGCCACACCCCGTTGGCATCCCCCGCATAACCCAGCCACCAGACCCCGACCGCCAGCAGTGGCAACAGCCACCAAACCCGTTTATCCGTCATAACATTCTCCCTGGTTCCATCGCTGCAGGGCCTCATCTCCCTGCTCATGGCGCCATTACACTCCCATCCGGTCACAAGACTTTGCCTGAGGGGGAAGGTTGTGTGGCAATGTGTGACAAACGGAAACAAAAGAGGGGCCGACTGGCCCCTTATGATCACGCTTGCTGGCTTGCCTCTCTTCATAGGAGATGGCGCACAATCCACCTCCGCTGTGATTGACGACCTGCCAGCAAAAGGAATCAAATGGGGACACTGCATATCTGCGGCGGAAAACCTGCAGCCCACTCTTCCGGACAAGGAGCCCCCCTTGCTTGCATCCACCGAACAACGCTTCTGCCCCAGCTGTCAGCGCGAGACCACCCATGTCGTGGTGCTGGTCGACAAATCCTTTGGCAAACAACCGACACCGGAGCAAAAGCGCAAAGCGTTTATCAAGGACTTCATTACCGGCTGGGCGGCGGGCCCCTTTCTGGCCAACATGGATCGCTTTGAACGCCACGCCATCTGTGAAAAATGCGGAAATAAAGTCATTGATGAATGACCAATAATGACCAAAAAAGACACGTTACCGTGTACTGCCCGCCTCGCAGTGAGTGACCGGTAATAAAACAGAAAGGGGCCAACCGGCCCCTTATGATGACTTTGTCGCGGTGGATCGCTTTCGCATCAAGCGATACAGCAGCTTGTTGTATTTCGCCCAGGAGTGGATCAGCAGGAAGATGCCGAACAGCAGGGCCAGAAACAGTTGCCCCACCTCGACGGCATCCAGCGAGCCGATAAAGCTCTGATTCTCTTCCGTCTCCAGATAGTTGAGCCAGGGTTGCAGCGCCAGAAACAACCAGCCACTCCAGGTCACCAGCAGAAGCAACAAATCCCGCAGCCGGTACTTCCAACTGCGCCGGGTGCCGTTGCTGATGATCATCTCGTTCGCCAGCTTATGTTTTGTCACGGAACGACTCTCCTCGGTCAGGACTTTCCCACACGGCCAACTGGCCACGGCGACGCAGGATCGCCTTGGGCACTGCCACCACTACGGTCACCAGATTGAGCAGCCAGTAGATGAGCGGATACCAGACGCACCAGATAAAGCTGCGGGCCATGCTCTTGTCGTAGTGGTGGTCGATAAAGATGCTGACCCCGAACTGCAGCAGGCAGATGGCGGTCATCATCACCCCGGTCCACTGGAACAGGTGACCCACCGCCAACCCGCTCAGGTTCGGCTCCATCAGCCAGATCAGCGCCAACAGCAACATGCTGTAGCACCAGGTCACGCTGGAGAGATACTCCAGCAGCAGCAGCCAGAAGCGGCGGTTGCGCCAGCGCATCGCCTGCAACCCGTAGCGCAAAAACACCTCGGCGCCCCCCTGCGCCCAGCGCAGCCGCTGCTTGTAGAGGCCGCGCACCGTCTCCGGCATCAGCACCCAGCAGAGCGCCTGCGGCTGATAGTGGATGAGCCAACCGGCCAGCTGCAGCTTCCAGCTGATGTCGATGTCCTCGGTCACCATGTCATTGCTCCAGCCGCCGACCGCCTCGACAGCCTGCTTGCGAAAGGCCACCACCACCCCGGAGACGGTGAAGACGGTGCCGTAGATCCGCTGAGCCCGCTTGATGAGGCCGATGATGGAGCTGAACTCGCCAGTCTGGATCTTGCCGATGATGGTGGAACGGGTACGCACCCGCGGATTGCCGGTAACCGCCCCGACCCTCGGGCTCTCGATGAAGTGCTTCACCATCCAGCGCACCGCGTCATAGTCCAGCACCGCATCCCCGTCGATGCCGACCAGGATCTCCCCGCTGGCCACGGCCAGCCCGTTGTTGAGTGCCATCGCCTTGCCCTGGTTGTGCTGATGGATCACGGTCAGGCGCGGATCCTGCTGCGCCAGCCGATCCAGCCGCGCGCCGGTGTCATCCTTGCTGCCATCGTTGATGGCCAGCACCTCGAAATCGGGATAACGCTGGCGCAGCAGGTGGCCGATGGTCTCCTCGACGTTGGCTCCCTCGTTGTAGCAGGGCACCATTAACGTCACTTTGGGGTAATAGGGGAGCTCCAGCCCCTGCTTGGCCAGCGCGATATCCCGCCGCTCCCACTGAAAGTAGTAATAGAGGCCGCCACAGACCCACACCATCGCCATCAGGCTGGGATAGGCCAGGGTAAAGATGGCGATGCCTTCCAGAAGATCCTTCACCGTAGCGCCTCCCCGTGGGTCGCCGTGGCGGCGCTGGCTGCAACCGGCGTGGCTGGCAGCTGGGTCGGCTGAGGCTGGGTCTGCACCGAGAAGACCGGCTTGAGCACGGCCGGATCCGGCTGATTGTTGTGAAAATCATCCGGGTAGTAACCAAAGTTGGTCACCCCCTTGCGCTGAATGATCTCCATCCAGCGCGCCAGCTCGGCATCGGGGATGGGCTGGTCGGTGCGCCAGTTGCGGCTCTGCAGCTCGAACACCAGCCGATTGGCCGGCACCTGTGCCAGTGAATCTTCCGCCAGCCTGGCCAGCCACTCATCGGGGTTTTCTGCCTGCTCCATATAGGGCATGGCCATCACGGCGGTGTAGTCATAGGCCTTGGCAAACGCCGCCATGCTCTGGGCAAACCACTGCTGGGATTGCGGCTCGGTCACCAGCGCCGCATAGATGTTGCGGGCGGTCTTGAGCCCGTCGGCGCCCCCCTGCCGATAGCGGGCGGCGGCATCGCGCAGCGCCATGGTGAAGTCGATCAACAGATCGGTCTTCTGCTCCCCCTGCGCCTGCAGCGCGTCAGGAGTACGCGCCAGCGGCATCGGCCCCTCGTAGTCACTGAGGAAGGCGTCATCGTGGAACAGCAGACCATCAAACTTGGTGTAAAAGCCGAGATCCTCATAGATATCCAGCAACAGCTGACGGCTGGCAGGATCCCAGGGTGAGAGGCGCAGATACTGCCCCTTGGCGGGGGCGCCGGTACGGCTGTCGGTGACATAGGCGTGGTTTGGTCCCATGTCGTAGGCCATCACCGGCATCCAGGCGAACACCTTGACCCCGGCCCGGGTCTTGAGCTGCCAGGCCACCCGGTTGAAGAGATCCGCCTTGACCGGCATATGACGGTTGGGGAAATAGAGCGCCTCCGCCACCCCGTCGCCATTGTCATCGGCATAGGCCTGCAGATAGACGGTGGTGATGCCGTAGCCCTTGATCCGATCCAGCAGCATGTCGATGTTCTTGTTCATCTGCAGCGGATCCTTGTCGTAGACATAGTCCAGATCCACATGCACCAGCCGCTCCACCTGCCGCTCCCAGGTATTGCCTCCCATGATCTCGTCCAGGGTTTCGAGGCTGGTGTCCTCCTCCAGCAGATAGCGGCGCACCGTGCTGCCCGAGTCACTCAGCTTGTTGAGCCCTTCGGCCAGCGTGAAGGTGTAGGGCATCCCGGCCGCACTGGCCAGCTCCAGCGCAGTCTGGTTGAAGGCGCCGTAGGGCCAGACCAGGATCCGTGGTGCCCGACCGGTCTGCTCCCTGAGCTGACTGGCCGATGCATCGAAGTCGGCTTTTATCCGGGCCCGGTAGTCGGCCATGCTCTCGTAGCCATGCTGGCTCCAGCCTGCGGTGGTCACCGCCGGCTGCACGTTGCCCTGCGGGTTGGCGAGCAACCCGTAGTGGGAGGTGAAGGTGTGGGAAGCCAGCTCCACCAGCCCGGAATCCTGCATCTCGCGGATCTGCGGCCAGCCGACGAAGTAGCTGCGCGGCAGCTTGTCATTGCCGTACGGGACCATCTGGTCATCCGCCACATCCAGCCAGCTGCCCACCAGCGCAAACACTGCCGGGTAGTTGTAAAGCTTGAGCAGCGGATAGACCAGCCGGTAGAAGCTCTCGTAGCCATCATCGAAGCTGAGCAGGATCGCCTTCTCCGGCAGCGGTGCCTTGCCCGCTTTGGCATCCAGGATCTGCTGGAAGCTGACCGGGTGATAACCCTGCTGCTTGATCCAGTTGAAGTGGCGGATCAGGGTGTCGCGCCGGATGGTCTGGGGATAGAGCTTGAGGTTGGGGGTCAATTTCAGATCGACGATATCGTGGTAGCAGAGCACCACATAGTCGTCGGGTTGCCGGGCCGCCTGCGTCAGCGAAGGCAGCAGTGCAAGCAGCACAACAAAAGGAACAAGCCAGCGTCTCATCACATGAAACTCCATTGCAGATTGGCGAAGATGAAATTTCCGAACTCGGGATTGCCGTCATAGATGGCCTGACGGCGGCCAAGGCCATAACCCAGGCTGAGGGCGGGAGAGAGTATCCAGTCGTGGCGATAGCTGAGCTGCCACCCCTGATCGCTGCCATAGCCCTGTTGCCAGTACTGATTGCCACTGATGATCAGGCTCTGCAGCAGGGAGCGACGCCCATCCAGCGGCAGCCGGTAGCGCCCCGCCAGCTCCAGCTCCAGATTGCGATCCTGCAGGGGATTGAAGTAGTCGACCTCCACCGCCTCGTTGCGGGAGGTGGCGCCACGCAAGGTGGTATCGAACCACCAGCGATCCCGGCGCCAGAGATCCTGACGCAGCCAGCCGGAGGCGGTCAGCCGCCGGTTACCATCGCTGATATCCATCCGCTCCAGCCGCAGCGCCCCCTCGCGGGTCTCATCCTGACGCCAGCCCAGATCGAGTTGGTATTGATCGGCGTAGTTGCCGCGCGCCAGTGCCCGCAACGGAGTGTCGGCACTATTGAGGTTGATGGCAGTGCCCAGCGTCCAGCGATCGTCCAGCCGCCAGTCGAGGCGACTCCACAGATAGCCTTTGTGGTTGAGCTCGCTACCCGTGCCACCCTCCAGCGTCAGTTGCAGCGGGTAGAAGGAGAGCTCGGCCCCCAGCCCGGTATAGGCGGCGCGCTCGGGCTGTTGATCGAACTCACCAAAGCTGCCCTGACGGCGGACAAACAGCCGATCGCCACCATCAGTGCGAGCGCTGTAGAGGCGGCTGTCGTAGCTCCAGTCACGGCTGGCCTGCACCGAGCCCCCTTCGTTGCGGCCGTGGGTAACCTCGGTGACCAATTGCGGGGCCTGCTCCAGAGTCAGCCGCTGCTGCAACTCTTGACGATCACGGGTCAGGTTGCCCAGGGAGCGCACGGCCTGCGGCGTGCCCTGCCAATCGCCCTTGTCGAGCCGGGCATTGAGGCGACCGGGCTCGGCCAGCACGGTGCGACCGGCAGGTAGCCAGCGCACCGCCTGCTGATAAGCCTGCTCGGCCCCGTCGGGATGACCACGCCAACGGCGGATATCCCCCAGTTGCAACCAGAGCCAGGGGTTGGCTGGCGCGGTTTGCAGCCACCCTTCCAACTGCGCCTCTGCGGCACCTGCCTCACCACGCCAGGCCTGCAGCAGGGTTTTCAGCTGCAACACCTTCTCGTAGTCGTCGTTGGCCATCCGCATATTGCCGGTGAAATCCCAGCGCGTCGGTGGCTCCTGCCAACCGTCCAGCAGCCCCTGCGCCGCGCCATAGCGCTCGCCGTCGCTGTAGGCGTAGAAGCGCCTCTCCAGCAGCCGCTTGTCTTTGGCGCGGGCCGGCGTCGCCAGTTGCTGGTAAATCACGGAGGCCTCATCCACCCGTCCCAGCCCGGCCAGCGCATCGGCGCGCGCCTCCAGTACATAGTCAGGCAATGGCCCCTCGGCCTGCAGCGCGGCGGACTCCTGCTCGGCCCGGACAAAATCACCGAGGGCTACCAGCGTCACCACCACATCGCGGCGGGCACTGATGTAGAGCACATGATCGTGTGGCGCGCGGGCCAGGATCCTGTCTTGCAACGCCAGCGTGCGAGTCAGGGAACGACGTGCCAGCACCGGATCCTCGGTCTGGGCCGAGATCCGCAGCAGGTTGACCGCCTGGTAGTAGTCGAGCCAGAGCCGGTCGACCGGTTTGAACAGCTTGGGGTAACGGTCCATCAGCTCCGCCGCCGCAGGCCCCGCCCCCAGGCTCACCGCCACCCGATAGAGCGCCAGCACCTGCTCGGGGTTGTCCGGCTCCAGCTCCAGCCACTGCTGGCGGGCCAGCAGCTCACCCATAGGATCGTCACCCTGACGGGCGGCATAGATGCGGGCTTCGAGGATCGCCTGATCGCGGCCGAAACGGGCTTCATAATCAGCCGCTGCGCTGCGGGCCAGCTCGCGGTTGCCCTGATCGCTGGCGGTGAGAAACAGCCCGAGCCAGCCATTGGGGTTGGCGGGATCACGCCCCTGCAGGATGCGGTAATAGCTGATTGCCTCGGAGTAGCGCTTCTCGTCGCGGGCGGCGCGAGCCACCCCTTCCAGCGTACTGTTGCTGATGGGGCTGAACTCGCACGGCTCACAGGCGGCCAGTGCCCCCTTGCGATCCCCCCGCCACAGTTGCACGGCGATCAGGTCATCGAGCACCTTGCCATCACCACTCTGGCGATAGAGGCCGCTCAGCCCGTGCGCCGCCGCATCCAGCTCTCCCGCCCGGGCCTTGATCACCCAGGCTTCGCGCGCCCTGTCCACCTCACTGGCACACACCAGCAGGGGCAACAGCGCAAACATCAAAAAGATGCGATTCATTCGCAACATACCACCCATAACAAACGCTGGTCGTATCGTCCCTGCACGGCCATACGGATATACACACCCGTCCGCTCCTGCCTGATGAGCAAGAGGGCTTCCTGACTTGTGTGCTGATTTCGAGGGTGAAAGGCGGGCAGTGGGCCAGCACCTTTCCTATGTGCGGCCCAGCCATCTCCGGGCGGAGATCTGAGGCTTTCCGAACCCGATTCACATCGGGAGTGGCAAGACGGGCGATTCTGCCGTTGTGGACAATTTAGTCAATCCGGAAAAATGGGAATGGTTATCAAATGGATTGGTCTGCTTGATATTTATGCACAAAGATAGCTACAAAAAACACTATTGATAAATTAGGCAAAACCGTGTGGATTGCGGGCTCCATGACAGTGCCACCCACTATTCGTATTCATGTTCATACGAATACATATCTGATGAAAAGATTGCAGTCCCAATCTACAAAGCGACAGGGCACGTCGCAACCTACCCGCAAAATGGCAACACCAGACGCTGTTGCGACAACAAATAGCCACGAAAAGCGATGCTCCCGACCAGATCGCCGGGAGCACCGTGAATTACGCAGCTGACGCTCGTCGGTAATGGTTAACGATCCACGCTTCGAAATCGGCCAGCATGCGGGTTTCTGATTCGCTGTTGTCGGCGATAAGCTCCGCGCCGTGTACCACCCGGATATGGGCGTCGAGCGGGGAACCCTCACCGGCGGCGGGGCGCTGCTGCGCGGCGGCCATGCAGGCTTGTGCCAGCTGCCATGCGTCGGCGGCGCTCAGGTTGCATGCCTCGGCCAGCGGCACCGCGCTGAATCCCTCACCAGTCAGGCTGCGCAGGGTCTCATCGTGGCTCATGCCGTTACCCGGCCCCCAGTAATGGGCGGCCAGATCCGGCCCGATGCGCGGGTTGTCAGTGAGGTAGCCATCACGCTTGAGGAAAAAGGCGCGGGTCTGCTCCACCGCCATCAGCGCCAGCAGGTAGCCGTGATAGGCACAGGCCGACTCCTGATTAAGCAGGTGCGGAATGGCCAGCAGCGGGCGCGGGCTCTCTACCCCGACAATCTTGCGCTCCCACTGGCGGGCCAGTGCCAGCACTGCCTCGGGGGTGCGTTTGGCCTCATCCATGGCGTAGAGATCCCGCTCGAAGTAGGCCACCAGCGCAATCTGGCGTTCGTTGAAGGCCCGAAACGGCTGGCGGGCGGCGATCATCTCCTTGATGAGGGCATCGGGGATCGCCTCTCCCGCCGCATTTCTGGCGTAGCGTTTGAGCCAGTCGGCATCGTCCAGCAGGCTGTCGCAGAACATCGACTGGGTCTCGGCATAGGCCATGGAGGTGGGCGGAAACTCCTGTGAGAAGCAGGGGGCGTTGCCGGTGACATTGGCAAAATGCGCGGCATGCCCTCCCTCGTGGAACAGGGTGTTGAGGCCGTTCCAGCCGCTGCCCACCTGCGCCGGGTCGGCCAGGCTGGTGAAGTTGACCACCGCCGGCACCCACTCCCCCTGCTGGAAGAAGCTCGGCACCGGGCCGTGGCAGAAGCCGTTCTCGTATTTCCCCTCCCGCGTCAGCAAGTCCAGCGTCAGGGTCGCCCCGCGATACTGGATGCCGAGACGGCGGAAGCTCTCGACCCAATCCTTCAGCGCCCGCGAGAAGGGCACATAGGGGTCGAGCTGACGGGTCACATCGCCGCTGATGGCATAGCGCAGGTTGTGGGGCAGCAGTGCAGCCTCACCCTTGGCGGCCTTCAGCTCGGCGAGGCTCTGTTGCAGCCGGACGTCGGTGCGGGCGATGAAGTCGTCGAGGATGGCGAACAGCTGCTCCGGGCTCATCTGCTCGTTCTTGCGCACCTTGTAGTCGAAGTAGTCGCGATAGCCCATGGCGCGGGCAAAGCGGTTGCGGATCGCCACCACCTCGAGAAAACCGTTGTCGACCACCCACTGCTCCAGAGTGTGGAACATGGCGAGCGCGCTCTGGCGCACCGCCTCGTTCGGGCTGGCGGCAAGGGAGGTGCTGGCGGCGGGCAGGCTACCGGCCACCTGCTGGCCCTGCTCATCCAACAGGGTCAGTTTCAGCCCCTTGCGGCGGGCGAACAGCTCCGCCTCGGCGGCCACCAGCTCGTCCATCAGGGCGGCGGCGGCCGGATCCTCGATGACATTGCATTCGAAGAAGGCGATCCAGCCTTGCAGACCGTGCTTGAGATCATCCTCATCGGCCTGCGCCAGCATCTCCCGCAATGCGGGCAGGCGGGCCGGATTGGCACAGAACGCCTTGTAGGTCTGCTCGGCCGCAGTGAAACCGGCCTGATCATCGCTGGTGCCCATATAGGTGGACCAGAACAGATCCTCCTTGCGCCTGTGTACCTGCAGGTAGTCGGCGTTGAGCTGGTTGAAGTAATTCCTGGCAATGGAACTCATAAATTCCCTCTTGTGATGGGATCACCCAGAGCGGGGCCCACTCCTTTTTTTGATGAAATGCCAAATCATTCACACTCTTCGGCAAAAATTGCGCAGGGATGCGCATGAACACGCTACCAAAAAGTGGGGCGCTCTGTCTGCTGGCTATACTGTTGTTCAAACGCTCATTAGAAAAGGTCGGCAAACGGCTGAAAGTAAATGAGTTGTTAACTTTGACAAACTGGCTGCAGCGGTACAGAGCCACCATAAAACGGGATAACGAGGGTTTAATCATGTTCAAGCTCGGTGATATCACCGTGAGCCGCAAATTGATCTTGCTGCTCACGTTGGCGTTTGTCGGTTTTGTCTCGCTGCTGTTCATCTCGGCCAACGCGCTCAAACTCAATCTGATGAGTGAGCGGGAGGCGCGGCTCAATGCGGTGTTGGGCCAGGCCATGAGCCAGATCCAGTTTCTGGCCAGCACCCTGCCGGCGGAGCAGGCCCAGCAGGAGGCGCGCAAGCTGCTGACCCACATGCGCTTTGATGGCAACAACTACCTGTTTGTCATCGACGAGAACCGCACCATGCTGGTTCACCCCATCCGCCCCGAACTGGTCGGTCAGAAAATGGGAGAAGGTGGCGCGGCCACCGCCGGGCAGTTCTGGTTCCAGATGGTGGATATCGCCAAGGGGGGCAAACAGGGCACCCTGCAATATGTCTGGACCGGCCCGTCGGGCGAAACCGCTGACAAGCTCTCCATGGTCTCCGGTTATCAGCCCTGGGGCTGGATCCTCGGCTCCGGCATGTTGCTGCAAGATATTCAGCAGACCATCTGGGCTCAATACATGAAGATGGGCACCGCCACTGCCATCGCCATCCTGCTGATGGGGCTGCTGGGCTGGCGCATCACCCACTCGATCGTCGCCCCTCTCGGCCAGATCAACGACGCCATGCAGCGGGTCGCCAAGGGCGACCTGATGGTGAGCATTCCGGTACAGGGCAAGGATGAGCTGGGGGTGGTCGCCCGCTGCACCAACCAGAGTCTCGATGCCATCCGCCATGCCCTGCTGGAGGCCAGTCTGGGGGCTCGCAACGTGGCCGATGCCGCCCTGCGCATCGCCGCCTCTGCCGAGCAGACCAATCAGGCGGTGACCAGCCAGCGGGATCAGTTGGCCCAGCTCGCCACCGCCATGAACGAGATGAGCACCACCATCTCCGATGTGGCCGGTCACGCCGAAAATACCGCGCGGGATACTCAAGAGGCCACCGGTGAAGCCGGGCTCGGCAACCGCGACGTTCACGCCAGCGTGCACGGCATCAGGGCGCTGGCCACCGAGGTGGAACAGGCCACCGTGCAGGTCAATCAGCTCAAGGAGGGGGTGATGCAGATCAGCGAGGTAACCGCCGTCATCAGCGCCATCTCCGAGCAGACCAACCTGCTGGCCCTCAACGCCGCCATCGAGGCAGCCCGGGCTGGCGAACAGGGCCGCGGCTTTGCCGTGGTGGCCGACGAGGTGCGCCAACTGGCCAGCCGCACTCGCCAGTCTACCGAAGAGATCCAGAGCACCATCGCCCAACTGCAGCAACGGGCCGTCACCGCCGCCAACGCCATGGATACCAGCCGCAAACTGGCGGAGAGCAGCGTCAACCAGTCGCAGCAGGCGGGGCAGGATCTCACCCTGATCGTCAACCGCATCCAGCATGTGAGCGACATGGCGACCCAGATTGCCACCGCCGCCGAACAGCAGAGCATGGTCGCCGAGGATATGAACCGCAACGTCAGCGGTATCAATGACTCGGCGCTGGAGATGTCCCAATCCGCCTCGCAACTGGCGCAGGAGAGCGAGCTGCTGGCCGGTCTCTCTCGCAGCCTGGATGAGCGGCTTGCGGTATTCAAACTGGGCAAGGCGTCAACCGCAGCCCCGATGATGGCGCCCGTACCTCACACCTCAGGCGAGCAGCGCGCCCGTCACTGACGGCGTCAACCCGTGTCGCCTTGTCACCCGACCTGCCAGCCCGACTGGCAGGTTTTTTTGCGCCAACAACACGCAATCAGCATGCATCTTATCGCCATATTCAACGGGGATCGGCACAGTTCACCAACAAGAGAACGATTTAAAAACAACTGGTTAGGATTGGCTGCACTCCGTTTGACGGTGTATTTAAACATTTAACTTCAAATAATTAATCAATGAGGTGCACAATGCTGATGGCCGAACATGTGGCCCATCAATACCCATCCAGTCATTTGGCAAACCGACCGAAAGGTCGGGACGCAAAGCCTCCGGTCTACAGACATGTTGTCCAGGATAGCGGGGTTGCCACACGCCAGTGTGCATCGGGGAACTCCCCGGCCAACTGACTGCCCACATCTGTCGAACAGAGGAATGTATGGCAGCAAAAATCCAACTCAATCACATCGCCGCAGTGCTAGCCCTGCTGGCCAGCGGCAGCGCCCTTGCGCATGGCTACATCAAGCAGCCCGAGAGCCGCAACTACCTGTGCAACACCGGCGGCAACAGCCAGTGTGGCGGCGTGCAGTGGGAACCGCAAAGCGTAGAGGGTCCCTCCGGCTTTCCGCAGAGCGGCCCGCAGGATGGTCAAATCGCCTCGGCGGGCAGCCCGCGCTGGAGCGAGCTGAACATCCAGACCAGCGATCGCTGGACCAAGCGCGAAGTACAACCCGGCCCCTTCGCCATCAGCTGGACCTTCACCGCCAACCACGTCACCCGCAACTGGCGCTACTACCTCACCAAGCAGGATTGGAACCCCAACCAGCCGCTCACCCGCGCCTCGTTCGACCTGACCCCCTTCTGCGTCATCGACGGCAACATGGTGCAACCGCCCAAGCAGGTGACCCACAACTGTACCCTGCCGGAGCGCAGCGGTTATCAACTGATCCTCGGCGTGTGGGAAGTGGGCGACACCAGCAACAGCTTCTACAACATCATCGATGCCAAGTTCAAAGATGGCAGCCAGCCGCCGCTGGAGTGGAGCCAGGCAGGCACTATCTACCCCTCCATCGACCTCGCGGTGGGTGACAAGGCGATGACCCGGGTATTCGATGCCAACGGCGAGCGCCCCGAGTTGCAAACCGTGTTGACCATCGCCACTGCCGAGCAGGGCCAGAAGAACAACTGGGCCCACGCCCTCGCCAGCAAGATCAACGCCGAACAGAGCCAGATCCGCGCCGGTCAGCAAGGGGCCGATGGCCAGTTCAATCCTGTCTACGGCATGAACCCCGTCTATCTGAAGCGTGACAGCAAACTGGAGCGGGTCGAGATTGACCTGCAACAGCTGCAACCGCCTGTGGTGGACAGCATCAGCGTCAGCGGTCTGGCCAGCGACTATGTGCTGGACAACGGCAAGGCAACCCTCGACTTTACCGTCACTGCACAGGGCGATCTGGCCGTTTCCAACACCCTCTATGATCACGGCGGCGTCGCCAAGGGTGAAAGCCGTGCAGATATCAAAGACAGCAGCCACACCTTCAGCATGGCGCTGGAAGGGCTCACGGCAGGTCACCACCAGCTGGTGATCAAGGCCACCCCGAAAGCGGGCGGCGAGACCCTCCAGCAGACCATGGATCTGATGTTCAAGGAGCAGAGCAGTGGCGGCGACTACCAGTTCCGCTTCCCGAACGACATCAAGTCCTACACCGCCGGTACCAGGGTGTTGCAGCCGAAAAACGGCAAGATCTATCAGTGCAAGCCCTTCCCCTACAGTGGCTACTGCCAGCAGTGGACCACCACCGCGACCCAGTACGAGCCGGGCATCGGCTCCCACTGGCAGATGGCGTGGGATGAAGTGCACTAATCCACGCTTGGGCACATAAAAAAGGGCGTCCTCTCTAGCAGGGGACGCCCGGAAAAATCAAACCTTGCGGTTTGCATACCAACGGAACCAAGACCTCACTCTTCACTTACTTCACACACTCAACACACTCTTCGAAACAGGGTTTGTCCATTAACCCTGCCATTTTCCTCCTTCGACTATCACATCATTCGGATCGGTATCAGGGCTGAGCTTGTCACGCACATACTGGTCATAGAGTTTCAGCAGGTACTTCTCTTCCCCCAGCTTGGCGAGACGATCGTTGACCCAGTCACGCAGCTCGATATTGCCCTTCTTCACCGCCGGGGCGATGGGATCTTCCGAGCCCAGTTTTTCGGGCAGCACCCGGTAGCCCGGATTCTCCTTGGCCCAGCTGAACAGTACCAGGTTGTCCTGGGCATAGGCATCGCCACGACCCTGGGCCAGCGCCTGCAAGGATTCGGTATTCTTCTCGAACTTGAGCACCTTCCACTCCGGGTGGTTGCGGGTCAGCCAGATGTCGGCCGTGGTGCCGGTGGTAACGATCAGGGTCTTGCTGGCCAGATCGTCGAGCTTCTTGGCCGGACTCCCTTCCGGCACCAGCACCTGTACCGCCACTCGCAGGTTCGGGTTGGTGAAATCCACCACCTCGCGCCGCTCCGGGGTCACCGTCATATTGGCGAGGATCAGATCCACCTTGTCGCTCTGCAGGAAGGGGATGCGACTGGCGGGCTCCACCGCCACGAACTCGATCTTGTTCTCGTCCCCCAGCAGGTCCTTGGCGAAGCGGCGACCCAGATCCGTGTCAAAACCGACATAGTTCCCCTTCTCGTCCACATAGCCAAACGGTGGTTTGTCGGTGAAGACGCCGACGATGAGCTTGTCCCGCGCCTTGATCTTGTCGAGGGAACCGTCCGCCGCATGGGCAGCGCCGCTGGCGAGACCCAGCCCCAACAAGGCACTGAACAGAACCGAGGTGATTTTTTTCATGCTGACTCCTTTCGTTTGATGACATTTGTATAAGAAAACTTGGCGAGGAACTGGCGCGCACGCTGGCTCCCGGGATTGTCGAAAAATTGGTGGGGTGCGGCCTGCTCCAAAATGTGGCCGCCATCCATGAAGACGATGCGATCCGCCACCGCCCGGGCGAAGGCCAGCTCGTGGGTGACGATGAGCAGGGTCATGCCGCTGCCGGCGAGATCGCGGATCACCTCCAGCACCTCCTGCACCATCTCGGGATCCAGCGCAGCGGTCACCTCATCAAACAACATCACCTGCGGGTTCATGCACAGCGCCCGCACGATGGCGATGCGCTGCTGCTGACCACCGGAGAGCTGGCGCGGATAGTCATGGCGCCGCTCCCACAGGCCGATGCGGGTCAGCAGCTGCTCGGCTTGCAGCAGCGCCTCTGCCCGCTCCCGCTTTTGCACCTGCAGCGGGCCAAGCAGCACGTTTTCCAGCACCGTCAGGTTGGGGAAGAGGTGATAGCTCTGGAACACCATGCCGATCCGCTGGCGCACCCGCTGCCAGTCGGTGGCACCATCCAGCAACACACCATCGAAGCGGATCTCGCCCCCCTGGATGGGCTCGAGCCCGTTCAGGGTGCGCAGCAAGGTGCTCTTGCCGCAGCCGCTCGGCCCCAGAATGACGATCACCTCCCCGGCGCGCACGCTGAGGCTGATCCGATCCAGCACCCGATTCGGGCCGAACTGTTTACTGACAGAACCGAGTTCAAGCAGAGGTGTCATACCGCATTACCCCATTGTTGCTCCAGCCAGCGCGAGGCGAGCGAGAGCGGATAACAGACCAGAAAAAAGAACAGAAACAGCAGACCGTAAATAAGCACCGAGCCATAGGTACGCTCGATGATCTGCTGGCCCACCTTGATCACCTCTACCACCCCGATCAACACCGCCAGCGAACTGGTCTTGATGATGCGGGTGTAGATGTTGATGGTCGGCGGCGTCAGCCGCTGCAACGCCTGCGGCAGCAACACATGGCGATAGAGCTGCCAGGTCGAGAGCCCGAGCGCCAGCCCGGCCTCCTGCTGACCACGGGCGAGGGACCCCAGACCACCACGCACCACCTCCCCCACCTCGCTGGCCCCCCACAGGGCGAGCACCAGCACGGCGCACCAGAAGGCCGGCATATCGAGGCCGAAAAAGATCGGCAACCCGAAGAAAAAGAGATAGAGCCACACCAGCACCGGCACCACCCGAAACAGCTCGAGATAGAGACGCAGCAGCCCCCGCACCAACCGACCGCCCTGTTGCGCCAGCACGCCGTAAGCAACTCCGCCGAGGGTGGCAAACAGGATGGCCAGCAGCGAGATGGTGAGGGTCTGGCCTGCGCCCACCGCCAGCAGTGGCAGTGCCTGCATTAGCAGCTCAGTGACCGAACTGACCATGTTGCAGCCTCCTTTCAACGACTCGCAGAGCAAGCGACAGCGGCAGAAAAATCAGCACGCACATCAATGTCAGTACCGCCAGCATCTCGTAGGTCTTGTAGTAGAGGGCGATGTAATTCTTGGTGGTGTAGAGCAGCTCTGGCACCGCCACTGCCGAAGCCACCGTCGTCTCCTTGAGCAGGAAGATGAAGTTGGCAAACAGCGCGGGCAGAGTGGCGAGCCAGGCCTGAGGCAGTTGCACGTAGCGCAGCAGTTGCCAGCGAGAGAGGCCGATGGCTCGGCCAGCCTCCAGCTGACTGGCGGGCACCGCCTGAATGCCTGCACGCAGCGCTTCGGTCAGATAACCCCCGCCGAGGAAGGTCATGGCGATCACCGCAGTGGCAAATCCGGAGAGCGACAAGCCCAGCGCAGGCAGTCCGAAATAGAGAAAGAACAGCTGGATCAGCAGCGGCGTGTTGCGGGCCAGCTCGACATACCCGCGGATCAGCGCGCTGAGCGGCCGCTTGTGCAGGCTCAACAGCACCACATTGAGCAGGGCGACCGCCAGCGAGGTGAGGATCACCAGGGTTCCCAGTTGCAAGGTGACCCAGACCGCCTTGCCGAAGGCGGGCAGCGTCGTAAGGATGAAAGGCAAGTCCAGATTCATGCCGGGATCCTCCCGTCACGCTGCAGACGCTGGGGCAGCACAGTGATCGCATCCGGGTACTTGATACCGGCACCGGTATTGAGCACCACTACCTGCTCTCCCCCACGGATCCAGCCAGCCTCGCGCAGTTGACGCGCGGCAGCAAACGCAGCGGCCCCCTCCGGGCAGACAAAGCTCCCTTCACGAGAGGCAAGCTGGCGGATCTCGCTCTGGATGGCCTTGTCATCCACCGCAATGGCGCAACCCTCGGTGCGATAGAGGGCATCCAGCACCAGAAAATCCCCCAGCGCCTTGGGTACATTGATGCCGAACGCCAGCGTTTGGGAGTCGGGCCAGAAGCTCGATTCGGTGGCTCTCTGTTGCCACGCCTGCACAATAGGCGCGCAGCCGCTCGCCTGTACCGCGACCAGTCTGGGCAACGCCCCCTTGACCCAACCCAACTCCTGCAGCTCGCGCAGCGCCTTGTAGATACCGATAAGGCCGACCCCGCCGCCGGTGGGATAGAGGATCACATCCGGTAACGTCCAGCCCAGCTGTTCGGCAATCTCCAGCCCCATGGTCTTCTTGCCCTCAATACGGTAAGGCTCCTTCAGGGTTGAGGCGTCAAACAGGGATTGCTCCGCGACCGCCTGCGCCACCTGACGACCGGCGTCGCTGATCAGGCCATCCACCAGATAGAGACGGGAACCGGCGAGGGAGGTCTCCAGCCGGGTGATAGCGGGGGCCGCCTGCGGCATGACGATGGTGCTGCGCAGCCCGGCGCGGGCACCGTAGAGCGCCCATGCGGCGCCTGCGTTACCGTTGGTCGGCATGGCGAAGTGAGTGACGCCGAGTTCACGCGCACGGGAGATGCCCACCGCAGCACCACGGGCCTTGAAGGAACCGGTGGGAATGACGCTCTCGTCTTTCATCCAGAGATCCGGAATACCGATCTGCTTGCCCAGCGTGGGGAGTGGCAGCAGCGGGGTGACCCCCTCCCCCAGTGTCACGACGTGGGCGGGGTCGCGCACCGGCAACAACTCGTGATAACGCCACAGGCTGGCAGGGCGACCCAGCAATGCCGCCGGGTGCCAGGATCTCTTCAGCGCATCGAGATCGTAGCTGGCCAGCAGTGGTGCACCTGCCCGGCTCAGTTGCCAGGGCTGGTCGGCATCATGGATCTCGCCACTCTTGCTGCAGCGCAGATGTGATAGGTAGCTATACGGCATGCTTTATCCTGAATGGGTCGACTTTGGTCAGTCACTTATTCCATCCTGCAACCCAAGCACCTGATAACAAACAAAATTAACTGGCAAACCTAAGTGAAAAAATTCATATGAAGCCGTCTGTTTTCGCTAGCAATATCATCTTCCAGCAATAAAGAAAGGGAGCCATTGGCTCCCCTTCTTGTCTTCTCTTCCCATTCAAATCTGGAAGTCGAGGGCGGGCTCGCTGCCCATGGCGCGGGCCTGAATATCCGCCAGCGCCAGCTCGGGGTTGCAGAGCTGGATAAACTGCCAGGCAAAATTGTGATGAAACTGCCCCTGTTTGAGGCCGATCCAGGCGGTGTGCGGCGCAAACAGATGGCTGCCATCGAGCTGCACCAGCCCATGATCGCGTTGGGCATCGAACGCCATATCGGCCAGAATGCCGACCCCCATCTGTAGCTCGACATAGGTCTTGATGACGTCGGAGTCCTGCGCCGTCAGCAGGATCTGCGGCTCGATGCCCGCCTCGGCAAAGGCCTCGTCTACCCGCACCCGGCCGGTCAGCCCCGCCTGATAGGTGATGATGGGCCAGTTCGCCAGCGCCGCCAGGGTCAGATCCCGCTCGCCAGCCAGCGGATGTTGCTCAGGCACCACGATGTTGTGGTGCCAGCGGTAGTAGGGAAATGCCACCACCCCTTCGCTCTTGTCGAGCTGCTCGCTGCTGATGCCGATATCCACCTCGCCGGTCTGCACCAGCCGCACTATCTCCTCCGGGCTGCCCTGACGCAGCTCCAGCTGCACCTGCGGGAACTGCTCGCGAAACGCCTTCACCACCCGCGGCAGGGCATAGCGCGCCTGGGTATGGGTAGTCGCCACCAGCAAACGGCCCGAGTCGCGGTTGGCAAAGGTGCTGGCCAGTTTGCGGATGTTGTTGGCGTCATTGAGAATGCGCTCGGCAATCACCAGCAGCTCCTTGCCGGGCTCGGTCATACCGAGCAGCCGCTTGCCGTAGCGGATAAATAGCTCGATGCCAAGCTCCTCTTCCAGCTCGCGGATATGGCGGCTCACCCCGGATTGGGAAGTAAAGAGCGCGTTGGCCACCTCGGTCAGGTTGTAATCCCGCCGCGCCGCCTCCCGGATAATACGTAACTGCTGAAAATTCACCTTGTCGCCTCCTGCGAAGGGTGGAGACACTGCTTGGTCAACACCCTCATTTTTTGTTATATGGCCGGGATCATGCCCGGCTAACAGCCTGAACCGGGCGGCCGTACCGCCCGCAACACCGCATCAAATCTGGTAATCGGGATAGAACTGCGCCTGTCTGGCCACCAGCCTCACCCCCTGACCCGGCGCAAACAGTTTGGCCGCCTCCTTGGTCAGCTCCGCCTCGTAGTGCGCCCCTTTGGTCTCACCATCACCGCGCAGCTCCACCCGAATGCGTGGCCCCATGGGCAGCAGGCGGGTGATGGTGGCGCGGATCCCGCCCGGCGCATCGGCTGGCAGGATCTCCAGCTCATGGGGACGGACATAGGCGATGGCGGCACTGCCGTGGGCCAGATGGGAAGCCGACGGCCCGCCGAGCAACTGCTCGCCGATGCCGAACCCCTGCTCGGCCACCCGACCGCGGAACTGGTTCACGCTGCCAAGGAAGCTGTGGACGAAAGAGCTGGCGGGCTGGTCGTAGACCTCGGCCGGGGTGCCGATCTGCTCGACCCGGCCGGCATTCATCAGCACCACCCGATCCGCCACCTCCAGCGCCTCTTCCTGATCGTGGGTCACGAACAGACTGGTGACGTGCAGTTCGTCGTGCAGCTCGCGCAGCCAGCGGCGCAGCTCCTTGCGCACCTGCGCATCGAGGGCGCCGAAGGGCTCGTCCAAGAGCAACACCTTGGGCTGTACCGCCAGCGCGCGAGCCAGCGCGACCCGCTGGCGCTGACCACCGGAGAGCTGGGTCGGATAGCGCTCGGCCACGTGGCTGAGCTGCACCAGATCCAGCAGATCCTTGACCCGAGCGCGAATGGCCGCCTCGGCCGGGCGCTCGCTGCGCGGTTTGACCCGCAGGCCAAAGGCTACATTCTCGAACACCGTCATATGGCGAAACAGGGCGTAGTGCTGGAACACGAAGCCGACGTTACGCTCGCGCACATGGAGATCCGAGGCGTCCTCGCCGCGGATGATGACGCTGCCACTGTCGGCCTGCTCCAGCCCGGCGATAATCCGCAGCAGCGTGGTCTTGCCGCAACCGGAGGGGCCGAGCAGCGCCACCAGCTCACCGTCGTGAAAGTCGAGGTTGATGTCTGCCAGCGCCGCGTACTGATTGAAATGCTTGTTGAGTTGTTGAACCTGAATGCTCATGGCTGCCTCTTTAATACGGTGATTCAGTGAGATTTGGTGGGCTGACCACGCAACCGGGCCAACAGGGTTTCACCCAGCAGGGTGAAGATCCCGAACAGAGCAAGCAGGCTGGCCACCGCGAAGGCGGCGCCAGTCTGGTACTCGTTGTAGAGGATCTCGATATGCAGCGGCAGGGTATTGGTCTGGCCGCGAATATGGCCGGAAACCACCGACACGGCGCCAAACTCCCCCACCGCCCGGGCGGTACAGAGCAGCAGACCATACATCAGGCTCCAACGGATGCCGGGCAGGGTGACGCGCCAGAACATCTGCAGGCCGCTCGCCCCCAGCATGATGGCGGCCTCCTCCTCTTCTGGGCCACGCGCCTCCATCTGGGGCAGCAGCTCCCGCACCACAAAGGGCACAGTAATGAAGGTGGTGGCCAGGATGATCCCCGGGGTGGCGAAGATGATCTTGATGTCATGTTCGCTCAGCCAGTCGCCAAACCAGCCACGGCTGCCAAACAGCAGCACCAGCATCAGACCGGCGATCACCGGCGACACAGAGAACGGCAGATCGATGATGGTGATGAGCAGTTGCCGACCGGGGAAGCGGAAACGGGCGATGGCCCAGGCAGCCGCGATCCCGAACAGCAGGTTGAGAGGCACGGCAAACAGGGTCACCAGCGCGGTGAGGCCAAGGGCGCTCAGGGCATCCGGTTCGCTGATGGCGTGCCAGAAGAAGGCGAGCCCAGGCGTCAGCGCCTGAATAAAGACGGTGGCCAGCGGCAGCAAGAGCAGGGCGGCAAACCAGCCCAAACCGACCGTGATCAGCAGCCACTTGACCCACTGGGGTTCACGGATCACGACCGGCGCCTTGCGAACGGGGGCCGCCTCCACCGGGGGCACCTCAATGGCAATAGCAGATGAACTCATATCCGGCTCCCTCCGATGCGAGACCAGCTCCAGGCCTGCAACTTGTTGATTAGCAGTAACAAAATGAACGAAATCAGCAGCATCACCACGGCGATGGCGGAGGCACCGGCGTAGTCATACTCCTCCAGATGGCTCATGATCATCAGCGGCGCGATTTCGGAGACCATCGGCAAGTTGCCGGCGATAAAGATGACGGAGCCGTACTCCCCCACCGCGCGGGCAAACGCCAGCGCAAAACCGGTGAGCAGAGCTGGCACCAGAGTTGGCCACAGCACCCGCAGGAAGGTCTGCCAGCGATCGGCACCGAGGCTGGCGGCAGCCTCTTCCTGTTCGCTCTCCGCTTCCCGCAGTACCGGTTGCAGGGTCCGCACCACGAACGGCAAGCCGATAAAGGTGAGCGCAATCACTACGCCGATGGGGTTGTAGGCGAGCTGGATGCCGAACGGCGCCAGCAGCTGGCCGATCCAGCCGTTGGGAGCGAAGATGGCGCACAGGGCGATGCCGGAGACGGCGGTCGGCATGGCAAATGGCAGGTCGATCAGCGCATCCACCAACCGACGACCGGGGAAGGTGTAGCGCACCAGGATCCAGGCCAGGATCAGGCCAAACAGGCTGTTGAGCAGTGCCGCGATAAAGGCCGCGCCGAAGCTCAGACGAAAGGAGGCGAGCACCCGGGGTGAACCGATCACCTGCCAGAACTCGGCGGCGGTGAGGTTGTTGACCGCAAACAGCACCAAGGCCGAGAGCGGCAACAGCACCAGCAGGCCCAGATAGAGCAGGCTGAACCCCAGGGTGGGGCCAAAACCGGGCAGGACAGAATAAGAACCAAATCGCATAACACATCCATCTGTTATGAAGAATTTTCGATATGGTGATTCTGCGCACTCTTCCAATCAGCAACAAACATCGTTTGCGACTTTGCTAATCACTTTTTTGTCTAACAACGGTAGGACAAGGCTTTTAGAGCGATCCAAATAAAAAAAGGTCTTTTATATAAATAAAAGACCTAAGAAATGGAGCAATACGGAGCGGAGCATTCAAAGAGCGGGGGCGTGGAGCCGCCAACGAACAACGTGTTCGCCACCCCTCCAACCACGTCACAGATAACTAGCGAAAACCGAGCTCGACCGGCCGGGGCGAAGCCACCTTGACCGGCGTCACCACCAGCTCGCCACGGCGATAGAGAGCACCCAGCAAATGCAGCCCCTGCAGCCAGTCCCCATGACCGGACTGGGCATTGATATGGCCCGCTTCACCGGCATCAAACAGCGGCACCTGCCACTGACGACTCCAGTATTCGGCCCGTTCAAAGCTCATCCAGGGATCGTTGCGGCTGGCCACCAGCTGGGCCGACACCTGCAGTGGCCCGGCCAATACCTCATCCGCAATGCCAAAACGGGCGGGATCGGCGGGCGCCACCAGAAAGATCGAGGCGACTTTCTCCGGCTGCAAGCGGGCCGCCGCGATGGCGGTCAGCGCGCCGAAGGAGTGGGCCACCAGATGGACCCGGCTGCGGCGACTCTTCAGCTTGCTCGCCAGCTTGGCACTCCAGACCCTGAGGTCCGGCTTGTCCCACGGCAGCCCGGTCATCCGCTGCCAGTGGGGAAAGTGATCGTGCCAGCGGCTCTGCCAGTGATCCGGCCCGCTGTTGTGCAGACCGGGAACCAGGAGGATCTTGTTCATCTTGGTGCTCCTATCGGCTGGCACAGGGGCCAGTGCTAAAGATGGGGTAAGAGCTTGTCAGCCTCAGCCACCCGGTTGATAAATCTGGTCAAACAGACCGCCCTGGGCGAAGTGTTTCTTCTGGGCCTTCTCCCAATCCCCTTCCAGATCCTTGACGGTAAAGAGAGCAAGCTGCGGGAACTGCGCCGCCGTCTCCTTCAGGATCGCCGGGTTGCTAGGGCGATAGTGATGTTTGGCGACAATATGCTGCCCCTCGTCAGAGTAGAGATAATCGAGATAGGCCTTGGAGACCGCCTCGGTACCGTGCTTCCTGGCCACCTTGTCCACCACCGCAACCGGCGGCTCCGCCAGAATGGAGACCGAAGGCACCACCAGTTCGAACTTGTCGCTGGCACCCGTCTGACCGAGCACCAGCAGGGCTTCGTTCTCCCACGCCAGCAGCACGTCACCAAGACCGCGCTCGGTAAAGCTGGTGGTGGCGCCACGAGCGCCGGAGTCCAGCACCTTCACGTTCTTGTAGAGATCGCCGACAAACTGCTTGGCCCCCTCTTCACTGCCGCTCTTCTTCAGGGCGTAACCCCAGGCGGCCAGATAGTTCCAGCGAGCCCCGCCGGAGGTCTTGGGGTTGGGGGTGACAATGGCGACATCCTTGCGCACCAGATCGTCCCAATCCTTGATCTGCTTGGGATTGCCCTTGCGCACCAGGAAGACGATGGTAGAGGTATAGGGCGCAGCGTTGTTGCCAAGGCGGCTCTGCCAGTCGGTGGCGGTCAATCCCGCCTTGGCGACGGCATTGACGTCGTAGGCGAGCGCCAGCGACACCACGTCAGCTTCCAGCCCATCCACCACGGCGCGGGCCTGTTTGCCGGAGCCACCGTGAGACTGGCTCACCACCACGTCGTCGCCGGTCTTCGCCTTCCACTCCTTGGCAAAGGCGGCGTTGTACTCCTGAAACAGCTCGCGGGTCGGATCGTAGGAGACGTTGAGCAAACGGATCTCGGCGGCATTGGCCTGGCCAAATGCCAGCAGGGAGAGCAGGGTCAGGGCGGTCATTCGCAGTTTCATGGTGATTCTCCATATCTTGTTGGGTTGAGAACAGCATGCCGTGGAGTTGTTATGCCCAGAAGGAAGAAATAACTCTTTGCTTATCTCTTTTGCTCATATCAGCCACTTGCACCGGGAGCCGGACGCAGACTCTGTGAGCCACGCCCCTCTGCCTCCTTACGCCCTGTGCCATCATGGGATCAGGCAGCAACAACGCGAAAAGGAAGCCGCCATGTGGATCAACGCCGAACCCGTCAATGGAGCCCTGGTCTCGCTGGCCATCGGTCTTATCATCGGGCTGGAGCGGGGCTGGCAGGTGCGCCAGCTGGGGGATAACCAGCGCATCGCCGGGATGCGGACCTACGGCCTTATCGGCCTGCTTGGCGGGGTGTGCGGTTTGCTGTTGCCCACCCTGGGCCCCTGGCTACCGCTGCTCGGCCTGCTGGCGGTGGTGGCCGGCTGCGGCCTCTCGGTCTGGCTGGCCCAGCGCTGGCAGGGGGAGTTCGGCCTCACCAGCTCGGTGGCCATGCTGCTCACCTACCTGCTCGGCCTGATGTCGGTGCTGCTCAGCCCGAGCGAGGCGGTCGCCTGCGCCGTACTGGCCGCCCTGTTGATGGGCTTGAAGGGGCAGATCCAGCAGGGGATGCTGTTTCTGAGTGAAACCGAATTCCACGCCACCCTGCGTTTTCTGCTTATCTCGCTGGTGCTGCTGCCGGTGCTGCCCAACGAGGAGATGGGGCCCCTCGATGCCTTCAACCCCTTCAAGATCTGGCTGATGGTGGTGGTGATCGCCGGCATCTCGTTTTGTGGCCACTTCGCGGTGCGGCTGCTCGGCACCCGCTCCGGGCTGGTGCTCACCAGCATACTGGCCGGGCTGGCCTCCTCCACCGCCCTCACCCTGCAGTTTGCCCGCCTTAACAAGGAGCAGGGCGGGCTGGAGCGACTGCTGGCCACCGGCATCCTGCTGGCAGGGGCCACCATGTGGTTGCGGCTGCTGGTGCTGGTGCTGCTCATTCACAGCGAACTGGCTATGCGCCTCGTCGCCCCCCTGTTGCTGCTGGCCACCACAGTCTACGGCTTTGCCTTCTGGTTCTGGCGTCAGCGCGAGGAGCTGACCGACGGCCCGGTAAAACCGGAAACCAGCAACCCGCTCGATCTCGCCACCGCCATCAAGTTCGGCCTGCTGCTGGCGCTGATCGGCTTTATGGCCACCCTGCTGCAAGACAAGGTAGGCAACTCCGGGGTCTATCTGCTGGCGCTGGTGTCGGGGATCACCGACGTTGACGCCATCACACTGTCGCTCTCCCAGCTCTCCCACAAGGAGCTGGCGCTGGAGGTAGCGGCCCGCGGCATCCTGCTGGCCGGGCTGGTCAACTCGCTGGTGAAGGGGTTGCTGGCCCTCGGCATTGGTGGCCGCAGTCTCGGGCTGCGGGTGCTGCTACCCTACTTCGTCTCGGCCCTGCTGATCCTGCCCCTCGTCTGGCCAGCAGGATGACGGGGATCATCTGCCAGAAGTGACAGACTGACGCCTCTCGCGCTTGTCACGTATACTGCCCCCTCTTGCAGCATGAGGAGGTAGCAATGACGAGCGACTGGGACAAGGTACTGGCAGGCGGGGCACTGGATAGCCAGAGCGAGGAGATAGCCAACGATCGGATCCGCGGTCAGGCGCTGCTGGCCAAACTCAACGGTTCACCTGCAGGTGATGGCCCTCTGCGCCAGCAGATCTGCCGCGAGCTTTTCGGCCACTGCCCCGACTCCTGCTGGATCAGCACGCCGTTTACCTGCGAGTTTGGCCGCAACATCCATATCGGCGAGAAGACCTTCTTCAACTTCAACGTCACCATTCTCGACGTGGGCGAAGTACACATCGGCAGCCATGTGCTGCTGGCCCCCAACGTGCAGATCTACACCGCCACCCACACCATGAACTATCTGGAGCGGCGCAACTGGACTGCCTACAACAAGCCGGTGCGGATCGGTGACGACTGCTGGATTGGCGGCGGCGCCATCATCTGCCCCGGCGTCACCATAGGGCCGCGCTCCATCATTGGCGCCGGTGCCGTGGTGACCCGTGACATTCCGGCCAACTCGGTAGCGGTGGGCAATCCGGCCAGGGTGATCCGCACCCTCAAGCAAGATGAGGAGCGCTGCTGGGAGCTGGCCCAGTGATGGTACTGGCGCTGCTGCCACTGGGCGCCGCCCTCTGGCTCGGCCTCGGCGAGCAGCAGTGGTGGCCGCTGGCCGCACTGCTGACCATGAGCCTGCTCACGGTGGCCGCCTACGCCTGGGACAAGCGGCAGGCGGTGCGGGGCGAGTGGCGCATTCCCGAATCCCGCCTGCATCTGCTGGAGCTGTGCGGCGGCTGGCCGGGGGCGCTGGTAGCCCGCCAGTGGCTGCGCCACAAGACCCAGAAGCGCAGCTACCGGCTGGTCGTCTGGTTTATCGTGCTGCTGCACCTGACCCTGTGGGCGCTCTGGGTCGGACGACCACTCTGGCAGCAATAGCCAACTGCATCACAAAGGGACAATGGGCCCCATTGCGGCCAATTGGCGGCTATGAGAAAACAGAGCGGATCCATCAGCGTTTTCGCTGTTTATGACGACCATATTGATAACGACAAGGAGTCGTGACATGACCATGTGGACAGGCATAGTCCTGATCGTATTTATCAGCGTATTGTTCGGATATCTCGGCAAGCGGGCTCGCTACCAGATGGGGGATGCCCGCATCACCGACCGCCTCGGCAAGCAGGATCTGGTCATCCGGGAACTGCAGGAGCGGGTCGCCAATCTGGAGGCGATCGTCATCGAGGAAGAGAAACGACGCCCGTTTCGGGAGCTGTGATTTTTCGCCATCACTCTTCAGATAACCAAATTTCAGATAACCAAAGTTCAGATAAAGAGAGAGGGCTGCATGATGCAGCCCTCTGTCGTTTCAGCAGATTCAGATTGCCAGCGGCAGCAGCTCCGCATAATCGCGGATTGCAGGGAAAGCGGTAATGCTCTGCTCCGGCTTGCAGCTGTCCGGATTCTGGATCGCCAGCTGATACCCGATGCCATAGTCGGCGGCAGCCCGCAGGATCCGCTCGCTGTCATCCACAAACAGGGTGCGGGCCGGATCGAACGCCAGCCGCTCGGCCAGCGCCTGCCAGCAGTGCTGACTCTCCTTCGACCAGCCCAACTCGTGGGTACTCACCATCAAATCCAGATGGTCGGCAAGACCGAGCTGCGCATCCTTCACCGACAGGCTGGCGGGGTGGGCGTTGGTGAAAAGCACCTGCTGCTTGCCCGCGGCGCGCAGCTCGGCCAGAAAAGGGATGGCGTGGGGGCGCCACTGGATCTTCGCCAGCAGCTCCTGCTTGAGGGCGCGAATATCGAGCCCCAGGGTCTCGCTCCAGTAATCCACGCAGTACCAGTTGAGGGTGCCGTTGACCGCCTGATAGTGCACCTCGATCTGCGCCTTTGCCTCATCCAGCGGCAGACCGCGCCGCTCGGCATAACGCTCCGGCACCAGCTGTTGCCAGAGGTGGTTGTCAAAATGCAGATCGATCAGGGTGCCATCCATATCGAGCAAGACGGTATCTATCTGGTGCCAGGGCAAGGTGGTTGAGCGGGAGTGTGGCATCTGGCCTCTTGATCTCGGTGTCACGGAAGAAATGGAGCGGCAGTATAGCGGATTTTTCCTCCCCTTTTGCCCTCCCTGGCCCGTGGTGTTCGGTGTGAGAGTCGTTTACTCTTGAAGCACGATTTTTTAACGAGCAGCCAGCGTCCGATGAGCGACCCCCACAAGAGCAAACCCGAGCACATCTCAGCCGACCAACTGGATCACCCCAAGAGCAAGCCGGAGATCCTCAAGGCCGATATCGTCGCCGAGAGCCGACTGTTCAAGGTGGAATCGCTACACCTCAAATTCTCCAACGGCGAAGAGCGGGTTTACGAGCGGATGCGTGGCGGCAATCGTGGCGCCGTCATGGTGGTACCGCTGTTCGATGCCCACACCCTGCTGCTGGTGCGCGAATACGCCGCGGGCACCCACTCCTACGAGCTGGGCTTCCCCAAGGGGCTGATCGACCCGGGCGAGAATGCCTTCGAGGCGGGCAACAGGGAGCTGATGGAAGAAGCGGGCTTTGGCGCCAATAACCTGACCCTGCTCAAGCAGGTGTCGCTGGCGCCCGGTTACTTCTCCAGCCGGATGGATATCCTGCTGGCCCAGGATCTCTTCCCCGAGCAACGGATCGGCGACGAGCCTGAGCCCCTCGAGGTGATCCCCTGGCCCCTCAACCGGATCGACGAATTGCTGGCACGACCCGACTTCACCGAGTCGCGCAGCATCAGTGCCCTGCTCTTGGCCCAGAAGTGGCTGGCGGAGCAAGCAGAGTAGCCCGCAGACGGGCAGTTAACAGACAGAGGATAACGAGATGCAGGAGTTGTTGGCCTGGGTGCCGGGGGTCAAGGAGATTGCCCGCGAAGCCGGAAGGATCCTTCACGACATCTATCACGGCGGTCAGTTCGAGCGTCAGCTGAAGGAGGATGCGACCCCGGTCACCAGTGCCGATCTTGCTGCCGATGCCTACCTCAAACAGGCGCTCTCGGCGCTCACCCCCCATGTGCCGGTGCTGACCGAAGAGGCGGCCGACATCCCCTTCAGCCAGCGATCCAACTGGCGGCAATACTGGCTGGTGGATCCCCTCGACGGCACCGGCGAATTTATCGCGGGTAGCGGCGACTTCGCCACCCTGATCGCCCTGGTGCGGGACAATGTGCCGGTGCTCGGGGTCATCTATGCTCCCGAGTCCAACGTGCTCTACTGGGCGGTGCGCGGCTACGGCGCCTTCAAGGAGGTGAATGGCGAGGTGCTGCCCATCAGCGCCATGCACCACGAGCATGACCAGCCCGACTCGCTGGTGGTGGCCATCAGCCGCCGCCAGAAGCTGGAGAACCTCACCCGCCGCCTCAACCCGGCCATCAACTACGAACTGATCCCGCTCGGCTCCAGCTCCCTCAAATCCTGTCTGGTGGCGGAAGGGGCAGCCGATTGCTACGTGCGGCTCGGCCCCACCGGCGAGTGGGATACCGCCGCCGCCCAGTGCATCGTCGAGGCAGCCGGTGGCCGCATCCTCAGCCTGGCGTTGCAGCCGCTCAGTTACAACGAAACCGAGTCGCTGGAGAACCCGGACTTTATCGTGATGGGGGATCCGGATCTCGCCTGGGGCAGCATTCTAGCCCACTAGGCGGATAGAGCTATCATCACACCAGACAAGCAGGCGGCCCGATGGCCGCCTGCTTTTTCAGAGTCGTGGTCCGGGGTGATGGCCGGTGTGATCCGCTACCCAAGGCGCTTTTGAACAGCGTGATACGCTGGCAAAGCAGCGAAATGATAGTGAAACATCACAACCAGGCGGTGAGAAATGGTGCTATTTTTCATGTAATCCTGAAAACACCTAATTAGCCAAAATAAAAAAATGAGACCAGATCAAATTTTGGTTTTATATTTTGCAAAATAGATGAGTTTTAGTTTTGTTGAATTCCGTGATCCAGATTCCATTCCCAATCTCACTGGCTAAAGCCTGCAATGGCAGTGATATGTTTCAGTCTCGCTTTTTGAGAATTAAATCCCGATAAACCACAATGAACTCAGATTAAAACACTGACAAAAAGTGAATTAGTAATGAGTTTATCTGTAGAGGCTACCAAGGAGCTATCCGGTTCCTGCTCCACCACGGCCAGCACCACCCGCTGGCGCCGTCACGACACCCACTGGGTTATCAGTCTGTTTGGTACCGCCGTTGGCGCTGGCATCCTGTTCCTGCCCATCAACCTGGGTCTGGGCGGGATCTGGCCCCTCGTCATCGTCGCGGTACTGGCAGGCCCCATGACCTTCCTCGCCCACCGCGGGCTGGCGCGCTTCGTGCTCTCCTCTTCACGTCCCCACGCCGACTTCACTGAAGTGGCGGAGGAGCATTTCGGCAAGATGGCCGGTCGCCTCATCTCAGCGCTCTACTTCCTCTCCATCTTCCCGATCCTGCTCATCTACGGGGTCGGACTGACCAACACGGTGGAGAGCTTTATGGTCAACCAGCTCGGCATGGCGGCTCCGGATCGGGTGATGCTCTCCGGCGTGCTGGTGTTCGCCATGATCGCCGTGATGCTGGCGGGTGAGAAAGCGATGCTGCGCGCCTTCGCCTTTATGGTCTATCCGCTGGCGGCCATTCTGGCGGCGCTCTCCTGCTACCTCATTCCCCAGTGGCAGTGGCCGGAAGTGACCGCGTTTGAAGGGGTCAGCTTCCTCAATACCGTCTGGCTGGCGCTGCCGGTCACCGTGTTCGCCTTCAGCCACGCCGCCGCCATCTCCGGCTTTGCCAACGTGCAGCGCCGTGAATATGGCGAGCAAGCCGAAGCCAAGAGCGGCCTGATCCTGCGCAACACCACAGTGATGCTGGTGGGCTTCGTGCTGTTCTTCGTCTTCTCCTGCGTGCTGAGCCTCTCGCCGGCACAGCTGGCTGAAGCCAAAACCCAGAACGTCTCGGTGCTCTCCTATCTCGCCAACATCACCGACAACCCGGTGATCGTGACTCTGGGGCCGCTGATCGCCTTTATCGCCATCAGCTCCTCCTTCCTCGGCCACTTCCTCGGTGCCCGCGAAAGCCTGAAAAGCCTGATCGCCAAGCCCACCGGCCTGCCGCTGGCCAAGGCGGACAAGCTGGGCATCGCCCTGATGTTCTTCGCCATCTGGGGTGCCGCCGTGATCAACCCGGGCATTCTGGGGCTGATGGAGACCCTCTCCGGCCCGGTCATCGCCATGATCCTGTTCATCATGCCGGTGATTGCGATCTACAAGGTGGAGGCGCTGGCCCGCTTCCGTCACGGCTGGACCAACGGCTTTATCCTGCTGACCGGTTCGCTGGCGGTATCGGCGCTGATCTTCAGCCTGCTGAAATAAGCACCACCCCGCGAACGGGGCTGCTGAAACGACAAGAGGCGACCCTAAGGTCGCCTCTTGTGCATGGCAAATCGCTTACTCTTTGTCGAAATCTTCGATCTCTTTGCCCAGCGCTTCCATGATGGCGCGCGCTTCGGCAGGGACGCTGTCCGGATGATCCTTGCGCAAGTCTTCGTCGCAAGGGAGCGGCTGGCCGGTGAAAGCGTGCAGGAAGGCTTCACAGAGCAGCTCGCTGTTGGTCGCATGACGCAGGTTGTTCACCTGACGGCGGGTGCGCTCATCGGTCAACACTTTCAACACCTTGAGCGGGATCGAGACGGTAATCTTCTTGACCTGTTCGCTCTTCTTACCGTGTTCCGCGTAGGGGCTGACGTAGTCGCCGTTCCACTCTGTTCCCATGACTCACCTGTTCTCATTTAGCCGTGAGCGCGGATTTTAACCCTTAAGGAAATTAATGGCAATCCAACAGCAAAGCCATTTAGACGTCTGGAGGTGTTGACGGCTTTTTTGTGCTGGCGTAAGGTGGTTCACCATAGGCCAGTAATGGCAGGATCGCCGTGGCGCAGGCAACGCAGCCATCGCCCAGAGACAGTTCAAGGAGAGAGTGACATGACCCACAAGGCCACCCTGGCGGTTCGCACCGGGATTGAGACAGACCAGCAACACGGTGCCGTGGTGCCCCCCATCTATCTCTCCAGCAACTACACCTTTGCCGACTTTGGCGAGCCCCGTCAATACGATTATGCCCGCTCCGGCAATCCGACCCGCACCAATCTGGCGGACGCGCTGGCGGCACTGGAAGGGGGCGCAGGCGCCGTGGTCACCGGCACCGGCATGGGTGCCGTCCATCTGGTCACCACAGCACTGCTCAAGGCGGGGGATCTGCTGATCGCCCCCCACGACTGCTACGGCGGCACCTGGCGTCTGTTCGAGTATCTGGCGGCCAAGGGCCACTACCGGGTGCAGTTTGTCGATCAGGGTGACGAGGCCGCACTGGCCGCCGCACTGGCACAAAAGCCGACACTGGTGTGGGTCGAGACCCCCTCCAACCCGCTACTGCGGGTGGTGGATATCAGCGCCATCGCCAGCGCCGCCCACGAGGTGGGTGCGCAAGTTGTAGTGGACAACACCTTCCTCTCCCCCCTGTTGCAACAGCCGCTGGCCCTCGGTGCCGATGTGGTGGTGCACTCCACCACCAAGTACATCAACGGCCACTCAGACGTGGTGGGCGGGGTGGCGATTGCCAAAGAGGCCGCGCAGGCCGAATCCCTGGTGTGGTGGGCCAACTGTCTGGGGCTCACCTCCGGGGCGTTCGACTCCTACCTCACCCTGCGCGGTCTGCGCACTCTGGCCCCCAGATTGCGCACCCATCAGGAGAACACCGATCGCATCCTCGCCTTCCTGCAACAGCAGCCGCTGGTAAAACGCATCTATCACCCCAGCCTGCCGAGCCATCCGGGCCACGATATTGCGCGCCGTCAACAGTCCGGCTTCGGCGCCATGCTAAGTTTTGAACTCGATTGCAGCGAGGCAGGCATCCGCGCCTTCTTCGCGGCCCTCACCCTCTTCTCGGTGGCCGAGTCCCTCGGCGGGGTGGAGAGTCTGGTGGCCCATCCGGCCAGCATGACCCACAGGGCCATGACCCCGGCAGCGCAGCAGGCGGCAGGCATCAGCGCCCAGCTGCTGCGGTTGTCGGTCGGTATTGAACACGGTGAAGACCTGGTGGCCGATCTGGCTCAGGCTTTTGAACAGGCGCAGCAGGCAGAACAGGTAGCGAAGTAATGGAACAGCAGCAACAAGGAGAGATCGCGGTGGCAGCAGAAGCAGGATTGAAGCGACGTCACGTCCACAAGTTTGGTGGCAGCAGTCTGGCGGATCCGGTCTGTTATCGCCGGGTCGCCAGTATCGTTGAACAACAGGTGGGCGGGGATGAACTGATCGTGGTCTCCGCCGCCGGCAAGACTACCAACCGGCTGATCCAGCTGGTGGAGCTGGCCGAAGCCGGAGATGAAGCCGCTGGCGAGGCCATCTCGGCCCTGCAGGCCTATCAACAGAGCCTGATCGACGGCCTGCTGGAAGGTGAACTGCAGCTCGACCTGAGCAAGCAGCTGGCCGACGACATGCAGCTGATCGCCAAGACGCTGGAGGGGCAGTTTGACCGCTTCGCCCGCAACGGCCTGCTCGCCTTTGGCGAGGTGTGGTCGGCGCGCCTGCTGGCGGCCCTGCTCACCAGCCGCGGCGACAAGGCCATCTGGCTGGATGCCCGCAGCTTCCTGCGCGCCGAGGATGGTGCCCTGGTCAAGGTGGATACTGCGCTTTCCAGCGAGCTGCTCAAGGCGCGGCTGGCCGAACATGCTGGGCGCATTGTGGTAACCGGCTTTATTGCCGCCGACATGGAGGGGCGCTCCCTGCTGCTCGGTCGCAATGGCTCCGACTACAGCGCCAGCCTGTTGGCGCTGCTGGCGGACGGCGAATCCACCACCATCTGGAGCGACGTGGCAGGTGTCTACAGCGCCGACCCGCGCCGGGTGAAGGAGGCGCGCCTGCTGGAGCGCCTGAGCCTCGCCGAAGCGAACGAGCTGGCCCGCCTTGGCTCATCGGTATTGCACTCACGCACCCTGCAACCGGTGGCTGACAGCCGCCAGCGCCTCACCTTGCGCTGCAGCTACAACCCGGATGAGGGCTGTACCCATATTCTGCGTCGTGCGCCGCGCTCCGGCGGCGCCCGCATCGTCTCCTCGGTGGATCAGATTGCCCTGATCGAGCTGAAAGTGCTGCCGCAGACCAACTACGAGCAAACCGTGGCCACCATCGAGGCTTATCTCGCCCGCCACCGCCTGAACCCGCTCACCCTGCAACGCCAGCCTGATCGCCGGATCCTGCGCCTCGCCTACACCCTGGAAGTGGCACAGGGCGCTTTCGAGCTGCTGCGCGACTTCCAGTTGCAAGGGAGCTTCACCGGCCTGATCCAGAAAGAGGGGTACAGTCTGGTGGCGCTGGTGGGGGCCGGTGTCACCGACAACGCCGAGCAGTGTCACCGCTTCTATCAGCTGCTGGCAGATCAGCCGCTGGAGTTTGTCCAGGTGGCCCGAGATGGCCTGAGTCTGGTGGCCGTGCTGCGTCAGGTGGTGCTGGAGCCGCTGCTGATCGCCCTGCACAGCGCCCTGTTCAGCCGCCCGACCCGGGTCGGTCTGGTGCTGTTCGGCAAGGGCAATATCGGCGGCCACTGGCTGAGCCTCTACGCCCGGGAAAAGTCACGGCTCGAGCATGAACTCAATCTGGCACTCACCCTCTACGGGGTGTTCAGCTCGGAAGGGGGCCTGCTGGATGAAGAGGGGCTCAACCCCCTCAAGATACAGGACAACTTCAACCCCAAACCGCTGATCTGGCCGGAGTTGCTCTCCCAGCTTGAGCAGCACGGCTTCGATGCGCTGATTGCGCTGGACATGACCGCCAGCGAGACGGTGAGCCGCTACTACCCGGACTTTGCCCAGCTCGGCATTCACATCATCGCCGCCAACAAGTTTGCCGGTGCCGCCGACAGCGAGTTCTACCAGCGCATCAAGCAAACCTGCCGCGACCATCAGGTGCAGTGGCGCTACAACGCCACCGTGGGCGCCGGTCTGCCGATCCAGTCCAGCATCCAGATGCTGCGCCAGAGCGGCGACCGCATTCAGGGGGTCTCGGGTATTTTCTCCGGCACCCTCTCCTGGCTGTTCCAGCAGTATGACGGCACCCGCCCCTTCTCCGAGCTGGTGGATGAGGCGTGGCAGCACGGCCTGACCGAGCCGGATCCCCGCGAAGATCTCTCCGGTCAGGATGTGCGCCGCAAGCTGCTCATTCTGGCGCGGGAAGCGGGCTTCGAACTCGACTCCGCCGATATCGAGCTGGAGAATCTGGTGCCCGTCCCGCTGCGCAAGGTGACCGCCGATCAGTTCATGGACCGGCTGAAAGAGCTGGATGGCCCGATCCAGACCGCCTTCGAAGGGGCCAGGCGGCTTGGCAAGGTGCTGCGCTACGTGGCCCGTTTTGAACATGACGGCAAGGCGCGGGTCGGACTGGAGGCGCTGGAGCCCCACCACCCGTTCGCCAACCTCTTGCCCTGCGACAACATCTTCGCCATCGAGAGCGACAGCTACCGCACCAACCCGCTGGTGATCCAGGGACCGGGGGCGGGTCGCGAAGTGACCGCAGCAGCTATCCAGTACGATCTGTGGCAGATCTGCGCCAGCCTCTAAGGCAGATAATGCAAAGGGAGCAGCTCAGCTCCCGCGCACAATAAAAAAGCCCGAGTCGATGACTCGGGCTTTTTGCTGAATGGCGCTTCGATTAGGAGAAGCAGGCCTGCAGCACGTAGAAGATGACGATGGCCAGAATGGCGCCGGCCGGCAGAGTGATGACCCAGGAGACCACGATGTTGCGCAGAACACCCAGATTCAGCGCCGCAATACCGCGCGCCAGACCGACCCCCATCACCGCACCGACCAGGGTCTGGGTGGTAGAGATGGGCAGACCTGTGCCGGAGGCAATCACCACGGTCGCGGCAGTCGCCAGCTGGGCGGCGAAACCACGGCTCGGGGTCAGGTGAGTGATGCCGGTACCGACCGTTGCCATCACCTTCTCGCCCATGGTCGCCAGACCGATCACGATACCGATACCGCCCAGCGGCAGGATCCACCAGGCGATGTGGGAGCTGCCGCCGATCTCGCCACCGGAAGCCACGATAGAGGCCACCGCAGAGAGCGGGCCAATGGCGTTGGCCACGTCGTTGGAGCCGTGGGCAAAAGCCATGGCACAGGCAGTGATCACCATCAGGATGCCGAACACCTTCTCCACGTTGGCGAAGTGCATCTTGCTGTCATCCTGCGGGTTGTACTTCTGACCGCGAATGTAGATCCAGCCGGCAAAGGCCACTGCGATGGAGATGGCAACGGAGAGCAGAATGCCCTCGCCATCGGTCAGGTGCAGACCAACGTGGGTCAGCCCCTTCTTGATGGTCACCAGACAGATCACCAGCGCAGTCAGGAACATGTAGAACGGCACATAGCGCTTGGCATTGTTCAGGGGATCATCAGTGTTGAAGATAAGCTTCTGCACGCTGATGAACATGAAGTAGGCGATGACACCGGAGATGGCCGGGGTGATGACCCAGGAGCCGACGATGCCGCCGAACTTGCTCCACTGCACCGCTTCCGGGCCAATGCTCACTACCGCAAAACCGACGATGGCGCCGATGATGGAGTGAGTGGTCGAGACCGGCCAGCCGAAGTAGGAGGCCAGGATCAACCAGGCGCCCGCCGCCAGCAGGGAGGCGATCATACCGAGCACCAGCAGATCCGGGCTGTCGACAAACGCATTGCTGTCGATGATGCCGTTACGGATGGTGGCCGTCACTTCGCCACCGGCCAGATAGGCACCGGCAAACTCGAAGATCATGGCAATGATGATCGCCTGACGGATGGTCAGGGATTTGGTGCCGACCGATGTGCCCATGGCGTTGGCAACGTCATTCGCGCCAATGCCCCAGGCCATCAAAAAGCCGAACAAGGCCGCCACGAGCACCAGAGTGGTGCCGTAATTCGCGATAATGTCCATTAATAGTGTTTACCCAGTCAGTCGATTACGAACGAGCCAGCATCAGTTCCAGACGGGCGCCTACA
Organism: Aeromonas sp. QDB62; assembly: GCF_027705695.1. NCBI lineage: Bacteria > Pseudomonadati > Pseudomonadota > Gammaproteobacteria > Aeromonadales > Aeromonadaceae > Aeromonas > Aeromonas sp. QDB62. Next base: position 208,020 of record NZ_JAPDCD010000002.1, read on the forward strand.
CGCTCGGCCTGATCTGCCAGGTCACCTACCCATTCGAGGATCTTGTAAAGGAACATCACATCAATCGGATTGTACTTCTGCTCAACCGCTTGCAGCTGTTGGCGCAGACCGATCTGCATGGTGTCTGTATCGTCCTCGATCAGATCCAGCTGGTGGATCATCTCGGCAACCATTTCCACTTCCCGTCCTTTGAAGCCGGTCTCGAGCAGCTCGTCGAGCTCCCCGATCGCTTTCTCGGCCTGAGCGGTCGCATCAATACAACGTTTGAGGTAAGCCATGAAATCCGCCCGCATTTCTGAGGGGAACTCCATGCGACGGCCAAGCATGCGGCCGGAGATATCCTTGGCACGGTTGGCAATCTTGTCTTGCTGGGTCAACAGCTCCAGCAGGTCGGTACGCGCAACCGGCAGAAACAGGCCACGAGGCAGTTTCAGACGAATTTCACGCTTGAGGATGTCCGCCTCTTTCTCCAGCTGGGCAATCTGCTGCCGGATCTGCTCGGCATCTTCCCAACGGTCTTCGGCAACGGCATCAAAGAAAGGAACCAACTGCTGGGAGCACTGGTGAACCTTGACGATATGCTTCTGCAGCGGCTTGATGGGGGACTTGGCAAAAAGCCCCAAAATAGTATTTACTGGCATGGCCAAACCTGTGTCGGTGAAAAAACACTCGATACGATTTTATGAGGCGCGCAGGATAACCGAACTGCGCACTCAATTAAACCGCGAATTAATCTGGTTGTATCGCGGGCATTATATCCCCGCGACCCGAATCCTGCCCCCCAAAGTTGCCTGCCAGCCCGGAATGACTATGCAAACTGAGATCGAGATAAAGTTTTTTGTCGCCAGCGACATTCAAACCGCGTTATCCAACCTGCTGAATTCTCTTGAAATTAAGGAATCGTCCCGACAGCAGCTCGGCAACGTCTATTTCGATACGCCGACCCTTGCCCTGCGCCAGCTGGAGATGGGGTTGCGGATCCGCCGCTGCGATGCCTTCGCCGAACAGACCATCAAATGCCGCGGCCAGGTAGTGGGCGGCCTGCACGCCAGACCCGAGTACAACGCCCCCGTCAGCGGCGATCTGCCGACTCTCTCGTCCTTTCCCGATGAGATTTGGCCGACCCTGACCGAGCGCGACTGTATCCAGCAGCAGCTGGTCGCCCAGTTTCGCACCGACTTCCTGCGTCGCCACTGGTTGATCGCCTTCGAGAACGCCGAGATTGAGCTGGCCTGGGATCAGGGAGAAATAGTCGGCAGTCAGGGCCGCACCACCATCAACGAACTGGAACTGGAGCTCAAGTCCGGCGCCACCACAGCCCTGTTTGCACTGGCCCTGCGCCTCGCCAAGCTCGGCGGGTTGCGCCTCGGCGCCCAATCCAAAGCCCAGCGCGGCTATCGACTGGCAGGCCTTGGCAAACCGCTGGCCCTGCAAGCGCTGGTCGAGCATGAAGGTATGGATGGCATAACGGGGGTAAGCGAGGGGCTGCGCCACTGGCAACATCACGAGCAGCTCTGGCTGGAGCATCCGCAGGATGAAGACGTTCAACGGCAGGCACTCGCGGCCCTGTGTCAGGGGATCGATCTGGTCGCCCGCAGTGCGGCCACGCTGCCACAAGCCGCGCCCTGGCTGCCAGCTCTGACCAGCCTGCACGCACATCTGCAAGCCCAATCGGGCGAGCATGACGAGTGGCCTGCCAAGCTGGCCGATCTCTTCCTCTATCCGGCGTATGTCGAGTTGCAGCTGGCCATCGCAGCCTGGCTGCATCACACCGCCTGAGCGGGGCTATGTAGGAACCCAAGGTCGGAACTAAAGACCAGAAACAAAACGGGTGAGCCTTGGCTCACCCGTTTTGCATTACAGCAGGTTGAGCTGCTGCATGGCGCTGCGAATGCGCTCGCGGGTTGCGTCCGACAGCGGCATCACCGGCAAGCGGCACTCCTCGCTACAGAAACCGAGCAGGGAAGCGGCATATTTGGCACCGGCCGGGCTCGGCTCGGCAAACATCGCCTGATGAAGCGGAATGAGCTGGTCTTGCAGTTCACGCGCGGCTTGCCACTTGCCCGCCAGCGTGAGGTTCTGCACCTCGGCCACCAGCTTGGGGGCTACGTTGGCGGTCACCGAGATACAGCCCTGACCGCCGCCGATGTTGTAGGCGACGGCGGTGGCATCTTCACCGGAGAGCCAGGCGAAGGGCTTTTTGATCAGCTGGCGCTCGGTCCAGGGACGAGCCAGATCGCCGGTGGCATCTTTCACCCCGGCAATGCGCGGCAGTTCGGCCAGACGGGCCAGGGTCGCCGGTTGCACGTCGACAATGGCGCGCGGCGGAATGTTGTAGACGATGATCGGCTTGGCGGTGGCGTCGTGGACGGCCTTGAAGTGGTGGTAGAGCCCCTCCTGATTGGGACGGTTGTAGTAACCGGCCACATGCAGGGTGGCATCGGCGCCGACCCGCTCGGCATGGAGGGTGTACTCGATGGCCTCGACCGGGTTGTTGGAACCGGCCCCGGCAATCACCGGCACGCGCCCCGCCACCTGCTTGACCACCAGCTCCACCACCCGGCAGTGCTCGTCATGGGTCAGGGTCGGGCTTTCACCCGTGGTACCGACCGGCACAATGCCGTGGGTGCCCTGCTCGATATGCCACTCCACCAGACGCAGCAGCGCCTCTTCATCCAGCTTTCCCTGTCGAAACGGGGTGATCAACGCAACGATTGAACCTTGAAACATGGGATCTCCTTCTCCTAAATGACGCGCATATGGCAATAAAAAACCCCGGTACGATGTGCGCAACCGGGGTTTGAAGCTTCTCAGGGATGAGAGGTTACGCGCGAACGTCGGCAGGCCCGAATTTCAGGCTTTTTTTGTGCTTTCGTTTCAACCCGTTGAACCGCATTTCGTCATCTCTGGTCAAAAAATGGTGTCTGGGCATATTTCGGGAACACGGCATAAATGTCAAGGCGAAAGGGGCTATGTATAATGGCCGCCCAAAATTGCGTGGAGAGACCCGATGAGCAGCCCTATCAGTGCCGTCAGCCAGATGCTGGAACGAAACCAAGCCCTCTTTGTCGGCAAGCGGCTACTTGTCTGTGGCGCGCTGGAGGATGACTACCCCCGCCAGCTGGCGACCCTGGCCCAGACCCTGACCGTCTTTACCACCGATTACTGCTACTACCGCAGCCAGCAGGCCGCCCTCGGCGAGGCCATCCTGTTCGACCACCAGCTCGCTGGCGCCCCCCGCTTCGATGCCCTGCTACTGCTGATGCCCAAGGCCAAGGCCGAGGCGCAATATCTGCTGGCCATGATGACTCCCTTGCTGGAGGCGGGTGCCGACCTGTTCCTGGCCGGTGACAACCGCGGCGGCATCAATGGCGCCGACAAGCTGCTGGCCCCTTATGGCGAGAAGCCAGTCAAACGTGACTCGGCGCGCCGCTGCTCCCTCTATCACGGCGAACTGAGCAAACCGGTCGCACCGTTCGAGCTGGATAGCTGGTTTGGCCGCTACCAATGCAAGGCCGGTGATACCGAACTGACCGTGCTGGCACTGCCCGGCGTCTTCAGCGCCGCCGAGCTGGATCTCGGCACCCAGATGCTGCTGGCCGCAGTGCCACCGATGAAGGGCGATCTGCTCGATTTTGGCTGCGGCGCCGGGGTGATTGGATCTGTGCTGGCCAAGCGCAATCCGGATCTCAAGGTCAACATGGTGGATATCAGTGCGCTGGCGCTGGAGTCGAGCCGCCGCACCCTGGCGATCAATGGGTTAGAGGGCAAGGTTTACCCTTCCGATGTCTATTCCGATGTCTCCACCCGTTTCCAGCACATCGTCTCCAACCCGCCATTCCATGCGGGTCTCAAAACCTTCTATGCGGCGACCGAGCAGTTCCTGGCCAGGGCGCCGGAATTTTTGCTGCCAACTGGCTCGCTGACCATTGTTGCCAACGCCTTCTTGCGCTACCAGCCTATACTGGAGACACACTTCAAACGGACTGAAGTGATCAGCAGTGATGCCAAATTCAAGGTCTATCTGAGCAAAGTGTAAATAAGTGTAAGCCGCACAATAAAACAGCTAGAGAGCGCCATACGGGATCTGATAAGGTACTAAGAGCACTATAAAAACACCCCTTAAGGGGTGTTTTTATACCGGATGTTGAAAACCTTTTCATGTGGTTCATTCAGGGAGAGAAATACGATGGCAGGCATTTTGACCATGATCCTGGCTGGTGGCGAAGGTACTCGCCTGCAGCCTCTGACCACCACCCGCAGCAAGCCTTCCGTCCCCTTCGGGGGCAGCTACCGGCTGATCGACTTTGTCCTCAACAACTTCGTCAACGCAGACTTTCTGCGCATCTATGTACTGACCCAATTCAAATCCCAATCCCTCTATCTGCACATGAAGAAGGGCTGGAATATCGTCGGCATCACCGACCGCTTCATCGACCCCATCCCGGCCCAGATGCGGATGGGCAAACGCTGGTATGACGGTACCGCCGACGCCATCTACCAGAACCTCGGCTTTATCGAGCGGGCCGAACCGGATCACGTCTGCATCTTCGGCTCCGACCACATCTACAAGATGGATGTGAGCCAGATGGTCACCTTCCATAAGCAGAAGAACGCCGCCATGACGGTCGCCGCCCTGCGCATGCCCATCGAAGAGGCCAGTGCATTCGGGGTGATCGAGGTGGATACCGAAGGACGGATGATCGGTTTTCAGGAAAAGCCGAAACAGCCCAAGCACATCCCCGGCGATCCGACACAGGCGCTGGTCTCCATGGGCAACTACATCTTCGAGACCGATGCCCTCTGCCGCGAGCTGAAGCGGGATGCCGCCGAGGAGAACTCCAGCCACGATTTTGGCAAGGATGTGATCCCGAGCCTCTACCCGCGCGCCCCCGTCTATGTCTACGACTACAGCACCAACGTCATTCCCGGTGAAAGACCGAGCGTCTACTGGCGGGATGTGGGGACTCTGGACTCCTACTGGCAGGCGCACATGGATTTGGTAGCCGACAATCCCCCCTTCTCCCTCTATAACCGCAAGTGGCCGCTACACACCCACTATCCGGCGCTGCCGCCCGCCACTTTCATCGACAGCGACGAGTGCAAGGTGAAGATCGCCAACTCCCTGATCTCCGCCGGTTGCTTCATTCAGGGCAGCCAGATCCAGCGCTCCATTCTCGGTTTCCGCTGCAATATCGGCCCCTGCAGCCACATCAGTGAATCCGTGCTGCTGGGGGATGTGAAGATTGGTGAAGGGTGCTCCATCCGGCGCGCGATCATAGATAAAAACGTTGAAATTGCGCCCGCCACCGTTATCGGTGAAAATCTCGACCACGATAGAGAGCGATTTACCGTATCCGAAGGCGGTATCGTGGTGGTACCTAAGGGAGCAAGAGTTGGCTATTAACCCACTGAAAATCCTGTTTGTTGCCTCGGAAGTTGAGGGGCTGGTCAAGACCGGGGGCCTGGCAGACGTTGCCAGAGCCCTGCCGATGTACCTGGCCCAGAAGGGACATGATGTCAGGATCATGCTGCCCTTCTACAAGACGATAAAGCGACGGGATGAGGCCAAACTGGTCGCGTCCCGCTGGCTTCCAACCCATCCGGGGCTGCCGGATATCGGTTATCGCATTTACCAGATGGAGCTGGATGGCGTCTGCGTCTATCTGCTCGACTGCCCGCAATATTTCGATCGTCCCCAGCTCTACGCCGAGAACAATCAGGCCTATCCGGATAACGGCGAGCGCTTTGCCTTCTTCTCGGCGGCAGCCCTCCATGCCTGCGAGCAGCTCGGCTTCGCCCCGGACATCGTCCACTGCAACGACTGGCACACCGGCCTGCTGCCGCTGCTGCTGAAAACCCGCCATGCTCAGAACCCCTTCTTCCAGCAGACCCGCAGCGTGATCAGTATTCACAACGCGGCGTTTCAGGGAGTGTTTGGCCGCGAGCAGTTCTGGGCCATGCCCGAGATCGCCGATTACGAACGCCGCATCAACTACGACTACGGCCACGTCAATCTGCTCAAATGCGGGGTGCTCTACGCCGACAAGATCAATGCGGTTAGCCCCAACTATGCCCAGGAGCTGCTGACTCACCTCGGCGCCCACGGCATGGCCAGCATCTTCCAGCAGCGGGCGGCCGATCTCTGCGGCATCCTCAACGGCTGCGACTACAAGGACTGGGATCCTGAGTTCGACGAGTTCCTGCCTGCGACCTACAGCATCGACAACATGGCTGGCAAACAGATCTGCAAGCAGAGTCTGCAGCAGGAAGCGGGACTGGCCGTGGCAGATCTCCCGATCTACGGCATGGTTTGCCGCCTGACCGAGCAGAAGGGTGTCCCTCTGCTGCTCCCTGCGCTGGAGAAATTCCTCCACCATCAGGTGCAAGTGGTGATCGTCGGCTCTGGCGATCCTGCGCTCGCCACGCAACTGCAAACCATGGCCCGGGATTATCCGGACAAGCTCGCCTTCATCAACACCTATGACGATCGGCTGGCTCATCTGGTCGAAGCCGGTGCCGACTTCTTCCTGATGCCCTCACTGTTCGAGCCTTGCGGCCTCAACCAGATGTACAGCCTCGCCTACGGCACCCTGCCGCTGGTGCGCGCCGTGGGGGGTCTGAAAGATACCGTGGTGGATTGGGATGCCGATCCCGAGCGGGCCACCGGTTTCTGCTTCAACGATCCAACGGCCGCCATCCTGCTCGATACCATGCGCCGCAGCTTGCTCTATTTCCTGCAGGACAAGGAGCGTTTTGCCAAGGTGCAGCACAATGCCATGAAGACCCGCTTCAACTGGCCTGACTCTGTCACCCAGTATGAGCTGATGTATCAGAGCGCATTGGGCCGTTACTGAGCACCAAACGTCGGCTAATTGCTGAAGTTTTGTACCCTTGGCGCCACTTTGGGCGTCAACAGCGAAAAAAGTCCCCTTTGGCTGTTGACGCTCCCCCAAAACTCTATAGAATCCCCCTCCGCAGTGATGCGAAGGTGGCGGAATTGGTAGACGCGCTAGCTTCAGGTGTTAGTGTCCCACGGATGTGAGGGTTCGAGTCCCTCT